>JANNPR010000618.1:0-5095 GCA_031400345.1 Planctomycetota bacterium
GGCTCCGAATTGTTGTCCCGCTGGGACGGCACCAACCGGCCACTCCACGGATTTGGGCTGAGCAATTTCGCCTTCCAATTCGGCAATATGCTCGCGCAACTTTATGATCTCCTCCTCCTGTTGCTCATGGCGTGTTTGTAAAGCGGCTATCTCCTTTTGCGACGCATCCAATAGTTCCATGGTTTCCTTATACTTCTGAAACCAACGTTGACGCGCCAAAAAGGAACTTCGGGCGATTGCTGATAAACGGGACTTGCATCGCGACGCAAACTTCGTCCATGATAACACCACTGTTGCGCTCCTTCGCTTTGGGTTTCCATCCGAAGATTTCACCGGAGAAGCGCAACAGCTTTTCTACTTTTTTTCAATACAAAATGGCTAATCTGGGCATCTTTTTATCAGCCCAGCCTACACGGAGAGCGTGTGAAAAAATCAATTGTTGCGTGGTGTCGCTTCGCTTTGAGCCGCAACTTTTCGCGAGGCGAACGAAGGCCGCGCGTGAGGGTTGGTCGGCTCTAGGGAGGTCGTCGCGACGGTTGATGGCAATGGGCGTATTGCATGTGTTTTTTCATTTTGTGCAGAACTCCTAGTTTCCGACTTCCCGCGCTACTCTTGGGCATCAGGCGGCCATTTGCAATCGCGCGGCGCGCAGCTTCACCATGCGAAGCAAGTTATGAATTAGCACGAACCACATAACGACGGACCTTACCTTCTTCAGACCGCGGACCAAAAACTGTTGAAGACCGCGGTTGCGAGACTCGGCGTTAGGCCATTCGGTCTTAGACCGCTGCTTATATTTCTGTTTTGCGTCGGCGGTCCCCATCCGCTGTCGCCAAGCGGCCACATGGGGAGTGTCGCCAGGCTTGGGAACATAAGGGTCTTTTCCCTTCTCTATTTGTTTGTCCGCTTCCTTGACCGGCGAGAAAACCAGAATGTTTCGTTTCCCCACGCTTTCGATGTCCTTCTGCGTCGGAAAGCCTCCATCCACGTAATACTCCGCGTGTTCTGGCAAGGGGCCTTGTTCCGCTTCGATTTTCTGCACCATCGGTTCCATTTGACCCGCGTCGCTGCCGAGGTTCACAACGTCCGCAGCTATAATCACCAAGCTGTCCAGATCCGTACTGAACTCGACGTTGTAGGCCGGGCGAGTGCCGCCATCGCCCATTTTCATCCGCCGGGCTTCGGGGTCGGTGGTGCTGGCGCGGGTAGCGGCTCCGTCGCCTTTTTTGCGCCGCTCGCGTTGTTCGGCTAGTTGTTGGACTTCCACTTGAGCCTGCTTGATCCGCTCGATGCGCTCTCGCGCCGCCCGCTCTTGAGCCGCTTCTTCGCGAGCCGAAAGGTTCGTCTCCTGCTCGAACGCTTGTTGCAGGCGGTTCCATATTTGTTGCGCTTCATCCAGCAGATTCCCTAGACACTCCGCCTTCTTGAAAGAATCGCTGCCGGCACTGGCTCGCACGCGCATGCCGTCTTGGCCCAACTTGTCCAAGTGGGCCAAGCCTTCGGCCCGAAGCGTGGCGATGTTGGTGACCACCTGTCGTTGGAGCCATTCCTGGTGGCTGGTGCGGAAGTCGGAGAGGGTGTGGTAATTCACGTCGACGCCCCCGCGGAGCCATTTGAACGGGTCGCAGTCGTAGCAGCGGCGCTCAAGTTCGCGGGCACTGCCGATGCCTTCGTCAGTAGCATAGAGCCACAAGGCCACAAGGATGCGCGGATCCGTGGCGGGACGTCCCGCACGATGTGCGACTGCCTTAATCCGGTCGTACAGCGGCGTCATGTCCAATCCCTGGACCAACTCCCAGACAAGTCGAGCCTTATGGTCCGACGGAATCAAGTCATCAATCCGTTTGGGATTTGGATCGATCAACTCACGGCGGGGCGACTTCATTCGTGGCTCTCCTGCCGTACATCCAATGCTAGCATCCTGCCGATCCATGGTCGTCTGCCGAAAATAAAAGTCAGAGCGCGTCGTTTTCCGAAACACGCCCTAACATGTTCGATCTCAGCAAACGGTCAAATGCCAATTTCCTTCACAACTTCGGAGTGTGCCTGATATTATTATCGCGATAGGCCGGCCTAAATTAACGTCTCCGTGTCCTCGTCCTCGAAAAAAAACGAAGGACGTTGTCGGAGCCAAGAAACGGTCAATTAATTCACAAGCTCGGAGTGTGCCTACTACAACGCGAGGATCAGCGTTCCTGTTCCGACGCAGTCAGGCGAGAGCCGCCGGAGCTCGGTGGGCCACACTGAAAAATCAGTACACAGCCCTCTAAATCGCCATTCAAATCTTAATGGCTCTTCTTTGAGTCTCGATCTCATCGAGTTGGTAGAGCCGGCCGTGTCCACTTCCAGGACAAACTTTGCAAGTGTGTTCCCAATCAGCCATGGTCCGCAGGTTGCTGTCCCAAAAGGGCCACGTTCGGCACTGGCGCGGGCGTTGATGATACACAGTGCAACCGCGTCCCTGATTGTCGAAGAACACGCAATCGCCGTTCGAAAACTCGACCAGGCTCTTGCGAGCGCCGACTTTTCGGACGTATTTCCGTTCAAACTCTTCAATATTCGGTTCGCCTTTCGCTTGCGACAGTGCTGCGATTTCCTCGTTTGTCACCCAAACATAACCCGGCGCACCTGTGCAACAATTGCCGCATTGAGTGCACTCAAATGAAAGCCCGTCGTGATACCATGGTTCATCTGGCAATGAAAAGACTCCTGTTACTACATCTCTGACGCCAGTTCCGCGATGGACCGGAGAGCGACATCGATTTGCGCAGCCGTATTAAACGGTCCTATACTCAGCCGCACTGTCCCACCTTGCTGCAGCGTTCCGAGATTATCGTGCATTAACGGGGCGCAATGTAGGCCACTTCGCACCTGTACGGAACAAGCGGCATCTAATGCCGCAGCCGCTTCCTGCGGGTCGTAGCCGTTAATGCAGATGCTCACCACGCCTACTCGCTGCTTAGGATCGGACGGTCCGAACGTTTTAACGCCGCGGATCTCACCGAGTCCTTCTAAGAGCTGCACTGTTAAGGCGAGTTCATGCTTGCGAATATCCTCGATACCCCGTGTCTGTAAGTAACTAATCGCAGCTCGCAAGCCGGCAATGGCGGGCAGGTTGTGACTTCCGACCTCGTATCGTTCCGGTAGCGCCTGAGGCTGGCGGTCATCCTCGCTATTCGTTCCCGTGCCACCCTGACGAGTTGGCAACACTTTGTCCTCGGTTCCCGGCCGGAGATAGAGCACGCCTAGGCCTAGCGGCCCAAGCAATCCCTTATGGGCGGGGGCCGCTAAGAAATCGCAGTTAAGGTGTCCCACATTTACTGGCACGTGCCCCAGCGTTTGTGCCGCATCGACCAAGACGAGGATGCCGCGGGCATGTGCTAACTCAACGGCCTCCTCGATTGGCTGCAACGCTCCGGTGACATTTGAGGCATGTGTCAATGCTAACAATCTGGTATTAGGGCGAATCGCCGACTGCAAGCTGCTGGGTGCGACGATCCCGTCCCCGTCGCACGGCACCCGAGTGACTTGGATACTCAGGTTTTGCTCGAGGAACCGTAATGGTCGCAGAACGGAATTGTGCTCGACGACTGAAGTCACGACGTGATCGCCCGGATGGAGCAGCCCGTGGATGATCAAGTTCAGTGAATCTGTTCCGTTGGCGGTGAACACTAACCGCGAAGGATCGTCGGCGCCCATGAACTCAGCCACGTATCGGCGTGCGTCCTGAACCAAGTTATTCGCCTGAACGGCCTCTCGGTACGCGCTTCTTCCGGCTGGCGCGCCGCAATGCTGTAGATACTGCGCCATGGCAACATAAACCGGCTCTGGCTTAGGCCAACTTGTGGCGGCATTATCGAGGTAGATTCGCTCGCTGGACGACATAGTCCGCCGTTACTCTTTTCATTCATCGACGGGGGGGAAATGGGGTCAGGACTCTTTTGTTCGAAGCGCCCTACGGGTCGTTTCGGCAAAGAGTCCTGACCCCTTATTCCCCCTATCCACCGATCTGATACATGGCTCGCACTGGTTTTATGAATTCGGGCGAATCGATGCCATGACCCGGCTTCTTCGCCGTTATGCACTCACGCAGCAACTGAATGAGTTGTTCATCGGTACCGCCGCCACGGAGTAATTCCCGTGCATCCCATTCTTGCATTGAAAACAAACAGTTGCGCAACTGCCCCTCAGCGGTGATTCTTAAACGGTTGCAATCGCCGCAGAACGGGCCGGATATGGGATTAATAAACCCCACGCGCCCCCGACCATCGGAGAACTCGAAATCTACAGCCGGTTGACTAAGATCCAGTCGTGAGGCGGGGATTAATGGACCAAATTCGCGCTCCAATTGTTGTCGGATGGTTTGCCCGCTTAACACCGAATCGTCCGTCCATTGGTTCTCGGCGTCGAGCGGCATGAACTCTATGAAGCGCAATTCAAGATCCTGTTCGCGAGCGTACGTTGCCAGCGGGACGATCTCCGGTTCAGTGATGTTCTTGATAGCGACCGTATTCAGGCGAATGTGCGTAAAGCCCACACGTTTCGCTGCTGCAATGCCGGCAAATACGCGATCCAAGCCCGGTCGTCTCGATATCTGTTGGAACGTCTCCTCTTTCATGGCGTCGAGACTAATGTTAAGCCTGTGTAAGCCCGCACTTTTTAATAGCTCAGCCTGTTCGGTCAGCAGGATTCCGTTCGTGGTCAAGGCGATGTCCCGGATACCGTTGATGACCGCCAATTTTCGGACCAAGCGATGCAAGTCCGTTCGCACCAGTGGCTCTCCACCCGTCAACCGGACTTTGTTGATACCGAGTTTGACCGCGACGTCCACAAACCGCTCAATTTCTTCAAACGTCAGCAACTCCGTCCGCGCCTTGAATTGCACGTTCTCATTGGGCATGCAGTAGAAACAACGAATGTTGCAGCGGTCGGTAACGCTGATGCGCAGATTCGTATGCACGCGACCGTGGGTATCAATGAGTGGTTCGAGGTTCGTCATGACGAGGCAGGGTTGGTCTTGGGAAGTGTTACGCCGGGATGAACCCATTCGCTGGACCCATCGGCCCAGTTCTCTTGCTTCCAGATTGGCACAACC
>JANNPR010000627.1:0-3967 GCA_031400345.1 Planctomycetota bacterium
GCCGGACCGAATAGCCATTCCCCGGTGCCAATGCTCGTACCCGAAAGTACTATTCCTGGTCCGATCAGTCCGATCCACAATCGCCAACCCGCCATCGGCGGCGCAGGCAGGTCGCCCGTCTGCCAGGGTGGTAGTTCGCCGGCAGGAACGAGCGGACCATGTGCGGAAGTGTCACTTGTCATTTGTCATTTGTCAGGCGTCATTGGTCATTGGTCATTGGTCATTGGTCATTGGTCATTGGTCATTGGTCATTTGTCATTTGTCATTGGTCATTGGTCATTGGTTGGTTGGCACATTCTGTCACACCGTGTGGGCCAGGGAAAGATTACACTGTGGACAAAAATGCTCGGTCACTTCTTTCCTCGTCAAGTGACAAGTGACAAGTGACAAGTGACAAGTGACAAGTGCCCACTTTATGAGAATTACAAAGTTAGAATCATTCCTTACAAATTGCGGGCTGAGAAACTATTTGTTCGTTCGATTGACAACCGACACCGGCCTGACGGGCGTCGGTGAGGCTTCCCTCGAATGGCAAGAGCAAACGGTGCAGACGCTGTTGCATGAATGGGTCGAAGAACGAATATTGGGCGTCGATCCTTTTGATGTCGAAAAAGTGTTCGGCGACTTGATCCGGGATCAGTACCAAGGAGGCCCCACGGTACTGACTGCCATCAGCGGTGTGGAAATTGCCTGCTGGGATTTAATCGGTAAGGCTTGCGGTCAACCGACGTATAAACTGCTCGGTGGACGGTCGCGAGATCGTCTTCCCGCATACGCTAATGGCTGGTATGGAGGATCGCAAACGCCTGCCGACTACGCGACGAAAGCGCGAGACGTGATCGCTCGTGGTTATCGGGGCATGAAGTTTGATCCGTTCGGTGCTGCTTGGAAAGTAATGAATCGCCAACAAATGCGCGATGCCGAATTGATTGTGGCTGCCGTCCGCGAAGCTGCCGGCGATGAGGCGGACCTGATGATCGAGGTGCATGGAAGGTTGTCGGTCGGAAGCGCCATCGAAATGGGAAGGCAGTTGGCAGCTTACCGTCCAGCGTGGTACGAAGAGCCAGTTACTCCCAACAGCCTAGATTTGCTTGCGGAAGTCAAACGAGAGTTACCATTCCCAATCGCAGCCGGCGAGCGGCTGTACACATTAGAGGATTTTTACCGCCTCACATCTCAGCGGTGTTGCGACATCGTGCAGATGGACCTGGCACATTGCGGAGGGTTGTGGATTGGTAAAAAAATCGCCGCCATGTGCCAAGCTCAAGACCTGCAAATCTCGCCGCATTGTTCGATTGGCCCGGTAGCGCTGTGTGCTGCCGTGCATTTTGATTGGGCCACACCGCAAGTGCTCGTCCAAGAGTATTTTGGCGATTACGATGCGCCATGGCGGAACGACTTCGTCGGCGGCTGGAATCCCATCCGAAACGGCGAGTTCGTGTTGCCGGAAAAGCCCGGGCTCGGTATTGAACTGGACACCGAGCTGTGTGTACGCCACCCGTTTCGCGAGAGCGCGTTTCCGTCGCTGTGGGACCTGCGCTGGATCGCGGAGTTTACCAAATCGGAAACGAAGAAATGACGTTTCGCGCCGTCCGACTCAACGCCAATACGTATCCTGTCGATGCCATCGAGCACGAGGAACTCGAGCGAGCTGGCGCTACGCTGATTCCGATCGAAGGCCGGCAAACCGACGAACTTGTGGCTGTTGCGGATTGCGATGCCTTGCTGGTCGTCTCGGCTTACGTGCCCGCGTCGCTTATCGAAAAGCTGCCCAATTGTCGTACGATCTCGCGATTGGGAGCCGGCACAGACCGAATCGACATCGCGGCTGCGACTCGTCGCGGCATTGTGGTGAGCAACGTGCCGGATTTCTGTCTCAATGAACAGGCCGAGCATACGCTGGCATTGTTGTTGGCATTTGGGCGCCGATTACCGTACATGATCAGCGCGATGCGATCGGGCAACTGGACAGCCAGGAGTCACCCGGGCGTACATCGCATTGCGGGTCAAAGTCTAGGCTTGATTGGCTTTGGAGCCAGTGCTCAGGCCGTCGCTCGGCGGGCTGGCCCATTCGGTTTGCGGTTGCTTGCTTGGGCTCGCAATCCGGCAAAATACCAGCGGGTGGCAGCCGAACTGGGTGTGGAGCTTTTGAGCTTGGACGTGTTGCTCGCACAAAGTGATTTTGTATCCATCCACCTTCCATTGACCGACGATACGCGACATCTGCTCCACGCGGATCGCTTAGCCCGCATGAAACCGACATCGGTGTTGGTGAATACGTCGCGAGGAGCCATTGTGGACGAAGCGGCGCTGATTGATGTCTTGCGCCACGGCCGCATTTCCGGCGCGGCGTTGGACGTTTTTGAAACGTTAGACGTTTTCGCGCCGCCAGGTACAGCTCCATCACACGCGTTGCTGGAGTTGGATAATGTTCTCGCCACGCCTCACTGTGCCGGAAGCTCTGTCGAATCGACATTGGATTCGAAGCGTCGTGGCGCCCGCCACGCTGCGGATGTTCTGGCTGGCCGATGGCCTGCGTTCGTCGTCAACCCCGAGGTCGTTCCCCGATTTCCCCTTGAGCGATCGGGTAGTTCCGATCCGACCGATTCGTCGGATTCATAACGCCAAAGGGTCGCTCGCGTAGGACCTACTTGACACGAAATCCGCTAGGATGCGCTTGGTGCCAACGCCAAGCCGTCGCCACAATATTTTCCAATGATGAATGGCTGGTTTTCCATTGCAAGGCTTGACTGGCTCGTTCCGCACTGGCTACTAATGTTGCGGGATCACCGGGTCGCCGTGCCGTTACCTCGAAGGGAATCTTTTGGCCTGTGATTTCTTCACAACTACGGATGACTTCGAGGACGGAGAAGCCACTTCCGTTTCCAAGATTTACCGCAATCGAGTTCCCCCCTCCGGCGAGATAAGCCAGAGCCTTTTGATGAGCGTCTGCTAGATCGGTCACATGCACATAATCTCGAACGCATGTTCCGTCCGGAGTTGGATAATCGTTACCGAATACCTGCAACGGGCCATGTGCATCCGCTGGACGAACTTCAGACGGTAGCGCGCGAAAGAGAGTCAACGGGATCAAATGTGTTTCCGGTGTATGGTCCTCACCAATCGTGCTCGTGGCATCGGCGCCAGCGGCGTTGAAATAACGCAGGGCAACCCATTTCAGGCCCCATGCGGTATCGCAGTCCGATAAGATCCTTTCGAAGCATAACTTCGAGAACCCATACGGGTTGATCGGAGCAACTGCGCAACTTTCATCAATCGGGGTTTTCTCCGGTTGGCCGTAAACAGCGGCAGTCGACGAAAAAACCATTCGCTTTACGCCGTGAGTTGCCATGGCCTTCAGTAACTGCACCCCGCCCCCTACATTGTTTTCGTAGTAACGGAGCGGATCACGAACCGATTCCCCCACCATCGTGAAGGCACATAAGTGGAAAACAGCATCGAAATTCCCATTAGAAAACATTCGGTCGAGCACGCCTGCTTCCATAACCGATCCCTGCACGCAATCCACGTCTTCCGGTATGGCCTCTGGGTGACCCAACGAGAAGTTGTCAAAAACGGTGACGTCATATCCCGCACCGACTAAATGTCGCACCACGTGGCTGCCGATGTAGCCCGCTCCTCCACAGACCAATACCGATATCTTCTTGACTCTCGCCATGAATCAAAAACCTTTTCTTATTAATGTGTGCAGACGTTTTCGAAGCCGAACATGAATTACAAATTGGCCCTAAGCACCTTTCGACGCCGCGTGACGAAAATGTGCCAACCGCACAACGCTTGTGCCTAAGTTGCCAACACGTAACTCCCCAAAAAATGAATTATGAACTATACTCGGGATCAAGAACGCAGTAGTGCCTCATGCAGAGCACGTATTAGCATGTTGAACGCGAATATATCAGCCCAATATAGAAGTAGATCGAGTGCACCATGACTGTCACAAGTGCGT
>JANNPR010000636.1:0-1990 GCA_031400345.1 Planctomycetota bacterium
CGCGTATATTAAGTCGCCAACAAGCCATCCGCTCCTATACCGCAAACGTATCCAGCGACTGGAGGGTAAGCCGCAATCCGGTGGTTGGGTCGCCGTATATCATTCGGAGAATCAACTACTTGGCTACGGGTTGTACAATCCACGATCCGAGATCGCCATTCGCATGCTGCGTTATGGTCCCCATCTGCCAGACGCTGCGTTTTGGGATTCACAACTACTTCAAGCGATTAGCTTACGTCGCGAATTCTTACGACTCGAGGAAGTGACCGACGCTTATCGCTTAATACACGCTGAAACGGACGGTTTTCCAGGACTCGTGGTGGATCGATACGGCGACGTACTGTCGGCCGAAGTTTTCAGCCTGGGGATCTGGCAACGTGCCGAACAATTAATATCGCGTCTGGCGGAACTAGCTGGCTGTAAACATACGCTGATTCGCACTAATCCGCGCTTTTTATCCCAGGAGGGACTGGATCCGCCCCCCGTCGCTTCCCCGAACTTACCGGGACAAGTCACGATACAAGAGCACGGCACGCGCTTCCGAATACGCTTCGAAGAAGGGCACAAAACGGGCTTTTTCTGTGACCAACGAGATAACCGCCGCCGCCTCGCCGATCTCTGTAACGGACGCGAAGTCCTTGACCTGTGCTGCTATACCGGTGCATTTGCCATCCAGGCTAAGCGGTTAGGAATGGCTGCCGATGTGACCGGCGTCGATCTGGACGAAGGGCCGTTACGACTAGCCCGTGAAAATGCGCACTTGAACCAAGTCCGAGTCAATTTTGTTCAGGCCGACGTGTTCGCATATATGCGCGATATGCTGCGGAACCATCGGCAATACGATGTGGTGGTGCTGGACCCTCCAAAACTGATCACGTCGCGAGCAGATTACGACGAGGGCGCTCGAAAACACTTTGATTTGAATCGGCTGGCCATGCAGTTGGTCAAGCCGGGTGGGGTGCTAGTAAGTTGTACGTGTGCCGGGCTTTTGAGCGAAAATGAATTTCTGCGACTGCTGGCGTCAGCGGCTCGGCAGTGTCTGTTTGAAGAGGAAGATCGGCGTCAACATCCCACAGGCCGCACGGTGCAGATCTTCGAGAAAACCGGAGCTGCCCCGGACCATCCCATCGCAGCGCAATGCCTCGAGACCGAGTACCTGCATGCCGTCTGGATGCGAGTTCTTTAAGCCGTTGGCGTCACCAACTATGTTCCATTTCTGTTCCCAGAATGGACACGCCGGTTGTTGGTGGGGAACGAACACTAATCTTCGCTGATCTTCACATATGGAAATCACAGAAGAAAAGGGGCGATCATTTTTCGTCCATTTTCCATAGACAAACATTTGTTTTGAAAATCAATGATGAAGTATGTGGGACGTACATTTGCTGCTGAAGGAAGATGACAATATTAACAGACTACTATTCGGGACGGATCGTCACGTATCCTCATCATTCCGATTAGCGATGATTAGTGTTCCGATCTTCTTTTCCGCTTAAGCATTCCACTATTTGGGCCACTGTTTCGGCAAGAACATCTGCCAAACCTCGTTGTTAAGCGGAGCAGCATGACCGCCTATTACCCAGAGCTTGTCTTGAAATACGTAGGTCGAATGTTCGTGCCGCGGTGTCCAAATCGAATCGGTTTTGAACTCCGTCCATAATTTGCCGTCCTGCGAATGCCAGACGTCATTCCAATTTTTGGCGGGGTTGTTAGACCAACCTCCTAAAATCCACATACGATCGCGATAGACTTCCGTCGAAAACCAAATTCGGCCGGACCAATTCGCCCCATCCGACTCTTGCGTCCACTCCACCCCATCTGACGAACTCCACACATCGTGATAAGCACGATAATTCGGGAGATAGTTACCGCCGCCTAACACCCAGATCTTGCCAGCGAATGCGACACTTCCCAAATAGGCGCGCGGCGGCCAGGGAGCTGTCGTAGTGGCTAACTCCCAGTTCACACCATCGGATGATGACCAGACGTC
>JANNPR010000055.1:0-4604 GCA_031400345.1 Planctomycetota bacterium
TGAGACGCGAGGAACGAGCACTCGAAGGGCGTGGCTGGGCTCCGAACTGAGCAAGGTATTCATATGTTTGTCGGAAGAGGATTATCCTGACGTTCTGCATGAGGGTTACGCAACGGAAGAGAATTATCGATGGATTTGCGTGCAGTGCTTTTATTTCAATGCAGTTCTTGAAGATTCATTTGTGGCCTGGACCTTTTTTTGCTTAGAATGGAAATCCCAGCCTACCTGACAACCACTACCCACCCAGTTGACAGCCGCTATGTGCCAACACATGCTCCCAGCGGCCATCCAACCATACCCTTGTTCAAGGAGCGTAGCTCATGGAACAAAAGTTCGAGGGAACTCCTGCAGCGGAAATCCGTTTGGAAGCTCACAAGCTGATTCGCGGGGACGTGAGTAACGATTGGGGCTCGCGACTGCAGTGGCAAATCAAACGGGATGGTCAAGTAATAGCCACATCTGCCGCTCGAGCCGACGTCAGTTACGAACATTCCGACAAGACGCCTGGCAAGTATGAAATCGTGCTCCAGATGTGGAAGTACGTCAATTACCGAAAGAAGGACGGCGAGTACATCGACAGCAAGTTTGTCGACATTTCGAATGCCGTGTCGTACTCGATTTGATCTGCTCGATTTGATTTACTCGAATTGATTTACGCGGCGGCGAAACCGAACTCGTAGGAGACGATTACCATGCTTCACGTCGGCCATGAAAAGGTTCGTCTCTGTAGCGGTATCAGCCGACGTAGCTTCCTTCAAGCCGGTGCAGCCGGAATGGCGGGCTTGACTCTGCCGACACTGCTGCATCTCGAAGCAGCCGGCGCGGTTGACTTTAACAAAGCCAAGATTAAGAACTGCATCACTTTGTTTCTGGTCGGCTCGCCTGGGCATCTCGATACTTGGGACATGAAACCCGACGCGCCGGATGATATTCGAGGCAAGTTCCGACCCATCGCCACGAAGGTGCCCAGCGTTTCGATCTGTGAGCACTTTCCTCTCATGGCGCGGATGATGGACAAGGTAGCGCTCATCCGCAGCCTCTCTTACAATACGGGTGCCTCCCACGAAAACGGCCAGCGATGGATGATGACCGGTCACGATTTCAGCGAAAACAATCCGCAACCCCATATGGGTTCGGTGGTTTCCCGAGTTTTCGGACCAAACGGCAATCTGCCTGCCTCGATCATCATTCCTGATCAAATTGGAAACACGGGGACCTCGACGCCGCACGGCCAAAAAGCGGCTTACTTAGGGAGTGCGCACGAGCCCTTCATGCTGGGCGGCGATCCGGCCAACAAAGACTTTGCCGTCGCCAACCTCGCAGCTCCGGCTGGCCAGACCGAATTTCGTATTAGTGCTCGCCAGAACTTGCTCTCGCAAATTGACAGCTTGCAGCGGCGCACGGAGACGGCGACAACGCGGGAATTCGATACCGCCTATTCCCGGGCCTTTAACTTGCTCACGTCGTCGGAAACGAAGAAGGCTTTCGACGTGGCTGCCGAGCCCGACAAAGTCCGTGACCGCTACGGGCGCAATACGTTCGGTCAGAGCTGCCTCATGGCGCGGCGATTGATCGAACGTGGCTCGCGGTTCGTCACCGTCAACCATTTCGACACCGTGTTCAATCTTTCTTGCTGGGACATGCATGCGGATGGAAATTCGCTCGACAACACCTACGCTGACCTCGAACGCCTGTTGTGCCCGCAATTCGACTGGGCGTTTACCGCATTGGTCGAAGACTTGGAGCAGCGGGGAATGTTGCAGGACACGGTGATTGCGGTGCTCAGCGAGTTCGGCCGCACGCCCAAGCTCAACAACCGCGGCGGGCGAGACCACTATCCGTCAGCTTGGACGAATTTCCTTTGCGGTGGCAACATTCGGGGTGGCCAAGTAATCGGCTCGACCGACAAGCTGGGCGCGGCACCCCACGATAATCCGATTCAACCGCCGCAGATTCTGGCATCGATTTATGCGGCGATGGGCATCGATTTGGAAACGACTATGATGCCTGGCCCCGGTAGCCGCCCGATTCGACTGGTCGAAGCGGAACCGATACGCGAACTGTTTTGATCCGTTAGTTATTCAAGCCTGAAGTGTGCCACTGGCAGCCGCCGGAGTGAGTTACGATAGCCAGTTAGGTTCATTCGGCGGCAAGCCAGTGCGCGAATCCGAACAAGGCCAGGGAAGAAGAAAAAATGTGCTTGTTTGTCCTTAGGTCCTGCCTGAATTCAGGTCGCGACCAGCTTCAACACTGGCTTGCCGCCGAAAGGGGCGTTATTGCACGTCCAAACGAATGCCGGCGGCTGCCAGTGGCACCGGTTTAATACAAGTAGGAAAAGTCCCCGATGCGATTCAACTGTGGCAGCTTGTGCTGTCGTCTCTCATTCGTGTTTGGTGTGTTGTCGGCCGTCTTTGGAACATCTGCGACGGTATCCGCGGCGCCCCAAATCACCAATATGTCGGTTCGGGGACTGCAGGTCGGCGGTGCAACAACGATCACGATCCAGGGGACTGAACTGTTGCCCCAGCCTCGGTTGATGATTGGTGTCCCGGTCGAAAAACAATTGGTGCTCGAGAACGCCACAGCGAACCAGATTCAAATTCAAGTGACGTTAGCGGCTGACGTTACCCCGGGACTCTACAATTTGCGCCTGGCTAATCCGCTGGGGATTTCTGGAGGTGTGATCGTCGCCGTCGACAAGCTTTCTCAAGTCACCCTAGGCGAGCGAACCGAGTCCATGCCGGTCGCGTTGCACGGAACGCTCGCTGGCTCAAGCATCGTTCGCACGAAGCTCGCCGGGAAGGCTGGCCAGCCACTACTGATCGAGGCGGAAGCCAAGCGGTTAGGAGGTAAATTGCGGCCGGTGATTCACTTGTACGATGTGGCCGGTCGCCAAGTAGCGTGGGCCATGCCCGTTCCCTGGCTCGGCGGTGATGCGCGCATCGTCACGACACTTCCGGCGGATGGTGAATACTCGTTGGAACTTCACGACCTACAATATGCGGCACAAGCGCCGAGTCATTTTCGTCTCAAGGTGGGCACGTGGCAATTTGCCGATCAGGTTTTTCCTCCGGCGATAGAACGCGGCAAGGCAACACGAGTTCAACCAATCGGCAATGCGCCTGCGGACAAATTTGCGGAAGTGATGTCAAGCGACGTTACTCGTCCTATCCCAGTTCCATGGTCGGACGGAGAAGCGCCTAGTGGTTGGCGCCCAAAGATCATCGTCAGTGACATTCCAGAGTTTGTCGAAACCCCGACAAGCGGTACTCCACAGCTGCTGCCGGGGATTCCGGCCGCCGTGAGTGGCCGTCTGGATGCCCGTGCACAAGAAGATGTTTACCGGTTGGCGGTCACGGAAGGAACCAAATTACGATTCGACGTGGTCGCTGACCGAATTGGGTCACCCGTGGATGCGGTGCTGGAAATTCGCAATGAGCAGGGTGGACGGATTGCGTTGAATGACGACTTTTCTGCGACCACCGATTCGCGCATCGACTATACCGTGCCGAAAGACGTAAAAACGCTCGACATCGCGGTTCGTGATCAGAGTGATCGGGGTGATTTACGTTGTATCTATCGCCTGGTGATCACGCCGCTGGAAGGCCCGTCACGTCGGCCTAGTTTTCGGCTTACTTTGTCCGACGACACGCACAACGTGCCACAGGGCGCAACCAAAACTTTTCAAGTCGTCGCCGAACGTGACGGGTATGATGGGCCCATTCGACTTTCATTTGACAATCTACCTGCGCGAATTACTGCTCATGGCACGGGAATCCCGGCCGGTAGTAACGGAACGCTGATCACCCTGGATGCCACTGGCGAACCTGCGGCTGGGATCGTGACCGCCATCCGCGGCACGAGCGTCGGAATGGATCCGCCCGTTGTTGCCCTTGCGGCGTTCGTCCAGCATCCGCTGGGCAACCTCCAACCTTGGATGCAAAACGACTTGGCGTTTTCATTGGCACCGCCAAATAGCGTACCCTTCCGAATCGATTGGAATCCGTCCGCGATCGAAACTCAGTTGTGGTTAGGCAGTACCCTCAAGGCACCTATAAAACTGGTACGTCCTGCGGGAGCCATCGGTCCGGTGCGATTGACATTCGTTGCCAGTGAGCCCGTACCGGTGGTTAACGGAATTCCCGACGTCAACTCAGTCCGTGCGGAACGACCGACGGTGGATGTGCCGATCGATCCACCGGCCAAAGCTGCAATGGATGCTCTGGCAGTGGCCGACAAAACGGTGTCCGAGACGCAGGCAAAAATCAAAACCACGATGGACGCTGGGACCCAGGCCGTGGCGCAGGCGCAGGGAACGGCGAAAGCAGTTGCCGACAAACGGGCTGCCATCACAAAAGTTGCAGCCGATGCAACGGCTCGGCAGGTGGCTGCTACCACCAAGCTTAAGGAGGTGATGGCGGAACTAGCCGCCGCCGATAAATCATTGGCCGACGCCAATTCGCAACTCACCACAGTTACTGCGGAACTGGTCACTGCTGAGAAGGCGCTGGCGGACATGACTGCCAAAGCCAAGGCCGAGATCGTTTTTGATCTTGGCTTCGGCGTCACGAAGTGCTTTGTCGGCTTCGCTCTGCTTGGCCTGA
>JANNPR010000709.1:0-4396 GCA_031400345.1 Planctomycetota bacterium
ACGGCCATCCCGGTGGTCCGCAAGTGAATAACAATGTCCAACGGCTGGCGGTTACTAATGCGGCGACTGGTGGTACCTTCAACCTCACTTTCAATAACGGTTCTTGGTCAGCCACCACCCTGCCAGTGGCATACAACGCACCAGCCAATCAGGACACCAATAAGAAGGAACAGCTTACGATTGTTGGAGCGCCAACGGGCGGTTCTCTGCGGCTGAATTTTACGTTTCCAGTGCCATCGGGACTGACCATCGAAGATATGGTCGCGAGCTCGTCCATTCCATTCAACGCCACAGCCTCCGCCGTTCAGACCGCACTGGAAACCATGAACGCCATTAATCCAGGTGATGTCGTGGTTACTGGGGGGCCCTTAAATGTAGCGCCAATCCAAATTGAATTCGCGGGGCAATACGCCTCTTTAGATACGGTGTCACTTGGCCTGCAGGATAGTACCATCGCCAATGGCGTACCCGCGATAACGGTAGTGAACGGCGTTATTACTAGCGTGCGAAATCACCTTGTAAATGATCTGCCGAATGTCGATCCGCAAGACGTTCTAGTGACGGGGGGCCCGTTGCCTATCGCACCCATATCGATTGAGTTTCGCGGGCAATACAACGGCATAACACTGCCGACGATGACCGTCAGCAACAGCACCGTCGTCGGTGGTGTCGCCGCCGTTACTCGTACCCAGGCAGGGGGGACACTCAAGCACGACCTCAATGCGCGACTGGCGATCGACGCTGGCGTTGTAGTCAAATTGCGAGGTGCCCGCATCGAGGCCGAGTTCGGTGCGCAGTTGTTGGTCGAAGGTACCGCCGATCGTCCCGTCGTCATCACGTCGATGAGCGACGACCGACACGGCGCGGGTGGCACATTTGATACCAAGAATGATGCCGGTTCCGCGGTCGCAGCGCCTGGAGATTGGGGCGGTTTATTATTCCGTCCAAACTCATCTGGCAGTGTGAATTATGCCCTGGTGTCTTTTGGTGGCGGTCTGACGCCGATCGAAGGTGCTTTTGATAGCTTCAATACCGTAGAGATTCGCCAAGCGGATGTACGCATCGCGGAGAGCGAGTTCGATCATAACGGCGGTGGTTTGGCAACTACGACGCGGAATGGTGTGGGCGCAAACTCCGAAGCTGTGATTTTCGCGGTCGGCGCCCAGCCGGTCTTGCTGAACAACATTATTCAAGACAACTTTGATACTCGTAATGCGACCACGATTGCCGCGATTAGCATCAACGCCAACTCTCTTAATGGTCGTTACCAGTCGGATCATGGTCCCACACGTAGCCGAATTGCGGTTACCGACGCGGTAACTGGAAATCGCGGGCCACTTGTTCGTGGCAACCGGCTGGATCGAAATGAGATGAACGCCTTGGAAGTCAGGGCCGAAGAATTAACCACAGAAAGCATTTGGGATGACACGGACATTGTCCACGTCCTAGAGGGTGAAATTCGAGTTGACAATATCCACACCTACGGCGGGATCCGATTGGAAAGCAGTCCTTCCGAAAGCCTGGTCGTGAAGCTGATGGGTACGGGCTCAGGTTTTACGGCCAGCGGTACTGCGTTGGACGTGGATGATCGGATCGGCGGCGATGTGCAGATCATCGGTCAGCCAGGGCATCCAGTGATACTGACTTCGCTAGAAGATTGCTTCATTGGAGCTGGATTTACCCCGGATGGTCGTCCTCAACGCGATACGCTGATGACCGGAAATTGTGAAGGAACCACGCCAGTGGGGAATTCCGGTGCGGTGCTGATTGACGGCGGCGACCGAGACGATTTCGGCCATGGTGATGCGCTGGCCGGCCCTGATGGAACCTTGGGAACAGCCGACGACATCAATACCAATGGCTGGCTGTTCATCCAGCAAATGATCGAATTCGCAATCGGTGGCGCTCGAAACAATGCGATCAACGACGTGTTGGTAATTGGCGCCGATGTCAGTGGCGGTCGTTTTGGCAATCGAGCGCTTGCCGCGATTCAGAGCGCCACGCGGGTGCTGGGCTTGAATGTGACAGTCGTCAACGACGCTGAAATCAGCACCGTTAATTTCGACGACTTCAAAGTGATTTATGTACCCAGCGATCAAAATACTAGCGGTGGTATTAGCCAGGCGGAACTGAATCTGTTGACGCTGCGAAAGACCGATATTCAATCGTTTGTCAACTCCGGTGGAAGTTTGGTCGCGCTCACCGAGGAATCTGCTAGACCGGCGTACGCATGGCTTGAACTTCCTTTGTTGTTTCAGATTTCAACCCAGATTTCGGACTTTGGTTTCGGTCCGCTACGGAAAACGCCCGCAGCCATTGCGGCTGGCTTCACGATTACGGACACGCAATTGTCGAACGGCATTCCCTATCACAATATCTTCACCGGCCCGCCCGGGTTCAACGGGCTGGTTCCGTTCGTTCTGAATAACGGCGCAAACCGAATTGCCGGCGACGCCGATGACGAAGTTGTAACTTTGGGCTTGGCCTCGGGTAGCTTTGGCATTGGTGTCACCAACCCCAGCAACCCGGGTGATTGGCAAGGAATCACTCTGGAGCGACTTGGTCACGACCGTAACGTTGTGCTGATTAATGAAGCGGAGCGGGCACTTACCGAAGGCCGCGATCTAAACGGAGCACCGCTCAAAGCACAGCTGCTAGGCGATTTAGCCACGAGTCAAAATAGTGGGGACGAAACGCGGCGCTTGGGATTCGAGGTCCACGGAACAATCGCCAGCGATAATTTTTCTGACGTCGACGTTTACAGTTTCACCGCGGACTCGGGGACGGAAGTTTGGATCGACATCGATCGAACATCTAATGCTCTGGACACTATAGTCGAGCTAATTAGCCAGAATGGCTCGATCATCGCGCGATCTTTGGACAACAACGCTTTATCAGGAAGCGCGTTGTCGCTCATTAAGGATGTGCAGCAGGGCCGCGATTGGTATAGCTCTAATCCTCGTGATGCTGGGATGCGCGTAGTATTGCCGGGACCGTCCGGACTCAACAACTACTTCGTGCGTGTGCGCAGTCAAACGGTCGCCGGAAATGAAAACAATCTGAACGGTGGCCAGAGCCGCGGACCCTATCAATTGCAGGTGCGATTGAGGCAGGCAGATGAACATCCCGGCTCATCTGTGCGCTATTCGGATATCCGTTATGCGACCGAAGGCGTCACCGTTGAAGGAGGGCCAGCACATTCGCCGTTAATTGGTGAAACTTCCGAAATCATTACCGACAACAACGGCCCCGGCGGCGGGCAGAATATCGGAAACCTTTTGCAGTCGGATCGAAATACGATCAGCATCGGCGGTAATTTAGCAGGTGCAAATGACGTCGATTTCTACCGTTTCACTGTCGATTACCAGGACATCGAATCCGTAATAAGTGTCAACAACGGCGTTAAGACTTTCCCGGTCGTATTTGACTTAGATTATGCCGACGGTTTGACGAGAGGGGACACGACGCTATCGGTTTTCGATTCCGCTGGCACTTTAATCTTGGTAAGTCGTGATTCGGACATTCAAGACGATCAGCCGAAGCCCGCGGAAGGCACCGATACGGATGATTTGTCGCGAGGTTCGGTCGGTAGGCTCGATCCGTATATCGGTACGGTTCAAATGCCGGCCGGAAGTGTTCCTGCTGGTCAAACACGGGCGTTTTTCGTGGCGGTGTCGTCCAACGGCGCCCTACCAACTTCCATGAGTGCTTCGTTTCAATCCGGTGCCGCTGCACAATTCCACACGGTCCGTCTAGAGCCTGTTGATTCCGTTCAGCGCGTTGTCGAAGACCATATCGGATTCGTGGGTTATACATCGGGTGACGCCACGAACTTACCAGGTTCGGCCAACGTTATTCCACCGGACGCACCAGCCCTGTTGAATATCAGCGACGGTGTAGTGCTAAGCACGCATATTACGCCGTTCCGATTGCGGGACGTGCAATTGTATGTCGCCACCGACAGCGGCCTGTTTTCGATGAACCCATTCAACGGCGCGCAGAACTATTTCGTGGGCGGCTTGGCGGGCGGTGCCGGCCTGGCCACCCAGGACATTACTATGCGCTCGGACGGCACGTTGTACAGCACGCAGGACGTGGCCATCGCGGGCACGGGTGACATCGCGGGCGAATTCAACCAACTGAATCCTGAAGACGGTACAGAGATTAGCAGTGCCAACATCAACGTGCCGGATGCTCAGGTTGTCTCGAACGTCGTTGATGCCCTGGCTTTTCCTCGCAATCGCGCCAGCGTCTTCTATTCGGTTCGCGACGTGAACGCCCCCGACGGGCCGAGTATCCTTTTCGAGGGGAACGCGACGTCCGGTAGTGTCGCCACGGCGCCGTTCGGGGTTCGCGGGAACATTCCGTCGAACGGCTTGACGACCGGATTGGCGTT
>JANNPR010000724.1:0-8832 GCA_031400345.1 Planctomycetota bacterium
CGCGAGCCAACCGATCCAGCTTGGCACGATCATTGCCTTAACAACCTTCCACGATTCGAGAAGCGCGGAATGAAATCCTCGCTCCCGTCCCCAAAGTCCTCCGCGACAGGCTCATCCCTCCACACATTCTTCGGGAATGAAGAAGGCATCATGAAAACTTTGCATCGCTTCTCGGCTGCACTCAGCGGAGTGCTACTCATGGTATCGATCTACGGGGGCTGCAATGGCTCGTCGTCATCGGTCGATTCCTCACAAAGTGCGTCTGCCCTTTCCGGAAAGCCCGCGAAGATCACGCTGCTGAATGTGTCGTACGATCCTACCCGAGAGTTCTACAAAGATTTCAATGCGAAATTCGCGAAGCATTGGCAGGAGACACGCGGTCAGGAAGTCACCGTCGAGCAGTCACACGGCGGATCGGGCAAACAAGCCCGCAGCGTGATCGACGGACAGAAGGCCGATGTAGTCACGTTGGCCTTAGCCTACGACATCGACATCATCGCCCAGAAGGGACTCCTCAGTGCCGATTGGCAGCGGGAGAACAAGCACAACAGCGCCCCTTACACTTCGACGATCGTATTCCTGGTTCGCAAGGGCAACCCGAAGCAAATCAGAGATTGGGCCGATCTCGTTCGGCCCGGCGTGGAAGTGATTACACCCAATCCGAAAACCAGCGGAGGTGCTCGTTGGAATTATCTGGCGGCCTGGGGCTATGCACTGAAAAGTGAACTTGGCGTTCTGCAGAAACTAAAGACGGAAGATGCCGAAGTCGAAGCCGCGCAAGCCAAAGCCAAGGCGTTTGTGAAGCAGCTTTACGCCAACGTAACCGTCCTCGATACGGGCGCTCGCGGGTCGACCAACACGTTTGTAAAAAGCGGTTTGGGCGACGTGCTCATCGCCTGGGAGAACGAAGCTTTTTTGGCCGTGACTGAACTAGGCCAAGGGGAGTACGAATTCGTGGTTCCCAGCGTGAGCATTCTCGCCGAACCGCCGGTAGCAGTGGTCGACAAAGTGGCGAAAAAGAAAGGCACGTCCGAAGTCGCCCAGGCTTATCTCGAATATCTCTACTCGCCGGAGGGTCAACGAATCGCGGCCCGGCACTACTATCGTCCCGCCGTAGAAGGCGCCGTGTCGCCCGACGAACTGAAACAGTTCGCGCAGCTAGAGCTATTCTCCATTGACGACGTGTTCGGCGGCTGGGCCCGTGCGCAGAAGGAACACTTCGACGAACAGGGAACATTCGACCAAATCTACAGCGTGAAGTAACCGCTCAGAACAACGAAGTCGATCTTGATGGGACTGCGTCGCTAGGTCTTCCCGCGGCCCATCCTACCATGCAATCGAGGGACCGTTGCAATGCAACTAGCACTCAAACGACATAGCGTACTGCCCGGTTTCGGCCTGACACTCGGCTATTCGCTGCTGTACTTGACGCTGATCGTGCTGATTCCATTGGCGGCGTTGTTTTTGCAAGCCTCCTCGGTATCGCCGGCCCGGTTCTGGGAGTTGGTCACCAGTCCGCGTCTGGTGGCTTCCTATAAACTAACCTTCGGCACGGCGCTGGCGGGAGCGTTGGTGAACGTGGTGTTCGGTTTCATCGCGGCTTGGTCGCTCGTTCGCTATCGGTTTTGGGGCAGGAAAGTGCTCGACTCGCTGGTGGATCTACCGTTTGCCCTGCCGACCGCGGTATCCGGCATCGCGTTGTGCGCGATCTATGGTCCCAAGGGCCTGGTGGGGAGTTGGCTGCTGCCCCTAGGAATCAAGACCGCCTTCTCACCGCTGGGAATCGCGATCGCCATGGCATTCATCGGCTTGCCATTCGTCGTGCGAACGCTGCAGCCGGCATTGGAAGAGTTGGACGCGGAATCGGAAGAAGCCGCGGCAAGTTTAGGCGCTACACGGTGGCAAACATTCTGGCGGGTGATCCTGCCCACGGTCGCCCCGGCGGTGCTCACGGGATTTTCCCTGGCTTTCGCTCGGGCGTTGGGCGAGTACGGATCGGTAGTGTTCATCGCCGGGAACATGCCGATGAAAACTGAAATCACCTCGCTCCTCATAATCATCAAGTTGGAAGAAAACAACATTCCCGCGGCGACCGCCGTGGCTGCCGTCATGCTCTCCGCTTCGTTCCTAATTCTGCTCGCGATCAACCTTCTCCAATGGTGGACGGGTCGCGCGGCGATGAAAGGAGCCTAGCCATGACCACAGCGACACATAGCCTCGGCAAAGCTCATACGGCCAAGCAAGATCCCCGCTGGGTTCGCTTTCTGCTGATTTCGCTCACGTTCGGTTTAATTGGCTTCATGCTGGTGCTGCCGTTGAGCGTGGTGTTCATCGAAGCCTTCCGGGACGGCGTAGCGGCCTACTTTGCCAGCCTCCGCGATCCCGACTCGTGGTCGGCAATCAAGCTAACCTTCATCGCCGCCGTCATTTCGGTGCCTCTGAACATCGTCTTTGGCTTGGCCGCCTCGTGGGCCATCGCCAAGTTTGATTTTTTCGGTAAGAGCGTGTTGATCGCCATCGTCGATCTCCCCTTTGCCATATCGCCGGTGATCTCAGGACTGATCTATGTATTAGTCTTCGGCGCTCAAGGCTGGTTCGGCTCGTATCTCGATGCGTGGGATATCCAAATCATCTTCGCTGTTCCCGGCATTGTACTGGCCACCATCTTCGACACCTTTCCGTTCGTGGCCCGTGAGTTGATTCCGCTGATGCAGGAGCAAGGATCAGAAGAAGAACAAGCCGCCATATCACTGGGCGCGAGCGGGCTGCAAACCTTTTGGCGGGTCACGCTGCCCAACATTCGCTGGGGGCTCCTGTACGGCGTGATCTTATGCAACGCCCGCGCCATGGGCGAGTTTGGGGCGGTGTCGGTGGTGTCGGGCGCGGTGCGTGGGGGGACGAACACCGTACCCTTGCATATCGAGCAGCTCTACAACGACCATCAATCCGCGGCTGCCTTCACGATGGCTTCGTTACTCGCTTTGTTGGGCGTGGTGACCTTGATCGCCAAGACAATCGTTGAATGGAGGATTCAGCAGCAATTGCACAACACGTTTGCTTCCGACGACAACATCCTTGCCCTGCCCACCGCGGGACATCTTCCTCAATCACAACTTGAGCCGACAACGGCAGAGGTCTAAATCGTGAGCATCGACATCCAAAACATCTCGAAAACTTTCGGCAACTTCCAGGCGCTCAAGGACGTGAGCCTGCGAGTGAACGATGGCGAGCTGATCGCGCTGCTTGGTCCATCGGGCTCGGGCAAGACCACGCTGCTGCGGATCATTGCCGGCCTGGAGCTGCCCGACAATCGCCCGGACTCCATGATTCTGTTCGACGATCAGAACGTCGCATGCCGGCACGTGGGCGAGCGTCAAGTTGGCTTCGTTTTTCAGCACTACGCATTGTTTCGGCATATGACCGTGTTTGAAAATGTGGCATTCGGACTACGCGTGAGGCCGCGAGCCACTCGGCCCAGCCGCGAATACATCAACGATAAAGTTCACGATTTGTTGAAGCTGATTCAGCTCGAAAACTTCGCTAACCGGTATCCTTCGCAACTATCGGGCGGACAACGGCAACGCGTTGCCCTGGCCCGTGCGCTGGCGATCGAGCCGAAGGTACTGCTGCTCGACGAGCCCTTCGGCGCTTTAGACGCCAAGGTGCGGCAGGGATTGCGAAACTGGCTCCGCCGCTTACATCACGAACTCCACATCACCAGCATCCTGGTTACGCACGATCAGGAAGAAGCCCTCGAAGTAGCCGACCGGGTAGTGGTGATGAATCAAGCTAAGATCGAACAAGTCGGCACACCGGAAGAAGTGTTCCACCATCCCGTGTCGGAGTTTGTGATCGACTTCTTGGGCA
This sequence comes from Planctomycetota bacterium, assembly GCA_031400345.1. Lineage (GTDB taxonomy): Bacteria > Planctomycetota > Planctomycetia > Pirellulales > Pirellulaceae > JANNPR01. The sequence continues at coordinate 3,868 of JANNPR010000724.1, forward strand.
ATGTGAATGTTTTTCGCGGGCGCATCGAGAACGGGCTGGCCCTGGTAGGAGGTCTGTCGCTCGATCTGCCGGAGTTCGCGAATCGCGAGGCTCCCACGGCAAACGTGTACGTTCGTCCCCACGAGTTGGAGATTGAGCGGCACAAAAATGGCGATCCTTGCTTGGCAGCGAGCGTGACTCGCATCAATCCGGCCGGTGCGGTAGCAAAAATACTGCTACGAGGGGGCCATGGTGGGGACTTGCAAGTCGATCTGCCGCTGGATCGTTACCACCAGCTGCAACTGCAACTCGGTGAAACGGTGTTTGTATCGCCCAAGAAAGTCCGCGTGTTTACTCCCGAGTATGTGATTTGACTGTGAGACCCACCGTGCGAATGAAGGGAGTTGCCATGTCGCTCGCCAAACCTCATCTTCCGGCGCCTCGGCCGGATGCCAATCGCGAAGAGGAGCTGCAGCAAATCCGCGCAGCCCTGCAAGGGCTGCGATTCGGCTCGGTGACCATCATCGTGCAAGATGGCGTGGTAGTGCAGATCGATCGCACCGAAAAACGCCGCGTTCAGCGGCCGTCCAAGAACGGCGCGTGTAGCTAGTCCTCTCTAACTCCGCTCACCCGATGCATCCGTAATTCAACCATCAAGGGTGGCAACCGTGCGCGACATGGCTCCAATGTTTCCCCCTCCTTTGGATGATCGTTCCAGTCATCATGTCCCCGTATAGTGGCCCTGCCCCAAATGACGTCAGAGCTGGCGCGATCTCCAAGTCCCCTCCTCGCTGTGACAAACCGGGCACATGTCAGCACCCGGCGCGTTCGTCGTCGTACCGTTCTCTGACAAATCGTGTTTAAGTTCTTACAGATATTCATTTCACACTTTGGAACGACAAACAGATCCAGCCCCAGGCGTAAAAAGCGGTGCTGAGGAGCAGTAATCGTGCCGCCGAATGGCCACAGGCACCGGACAACAACATAAAGAACAAGGTGCAAACGAACACTTAAGACATTCTCCAGCCTGGAGTGGGATTGTATTTGAGGAAGCAATGAAATCATCGGTCGATGAAATCCGGAAGCGATTCGACGCAGAAGCAGAACTCTACACAAACATGGAAACGGGTCAGGTGTCAGCAGTCGATTCGGCGTTGGCAATGAGTCTTGTAGCAGAAGCAGCCGAAGTCACGACGCGACACGCCACGGAACTTCTCGAAGTCGGTTGCGGCGGCGGAAACTACACCCTGAAACTTCTGGAACGAATGCCGAACCTCAACGTCACGCTAGTTGACCTCAGCCAAACGATGCTTGATCTGGCAGTTCCGCGCGTGCGATCCAAAACCACGGGTCGTGTGGACGCGTTTCAATCAGATATTCGGAACATTGATATTGAGAAAGGGCGATTCGACATCGTGCTGGCTTCTGCTGTGCTCCACCATCTTCGAACGGACGATGAATGGCGAACGGTTTTTCAAAAGCTGCATGATGCGTTGAAGCCCCGTGGTTCGTTTTGGATCTTTGATATTGTCGAAAGCCCGCTTCCTGAGATTCAGGCAATTCATTGGCGCCGCTACGGTGATTATCTGGTTGCAGCCGGTGGCGAAGCGTTTCGAGAAGAGTTGTACGCCCGCATTATCTCTGAAGACACCCCACGTTCAGAGCTATTTCAATTCGACTTACTTCGGTCCGTTGGTTTCCGTGAAGTCGAATTACTTCACAAAAATTCCTGCTACGCAGCGTTTGGAGCGATCAGACGTTGAAAACATCTATAGACATCCACACAACTTTGCAATTTCTAAATTCTTTCCAGATTTCTTGATGGCAAAAAGGCTCGGGCGGTGCTTTATCAAATACTCACAAGCAATTCTATCATCTTCAAGAGTTTGTGCTCGCCGCTGATACCTGGGCGTTTGGCCTAGCCGACTTTGTCGTTCCCAGCTGACGCGGTTACAATGGTCGCGGAGGTATCAAAATGTCACTCGAATCAATGCTCACTGCTCTGTCGCCCAGCGAGAAGCTTGCGGCAATGGACATACTGTGGCGAGAACTTTCTGCCAATCCTACGGAACTTTCGTCGCCCAACTGGCACGGCGACGTCTTGGACGCTCGATTGGCTCAACCGTCTGTTGCACCGCGATTACCAATCGACGCAGCCATCGAAGATGTCAAGGATCGCCTGAATGCACGTCGAGCTCCTGTTAATTAATCGCGTTTCGTTCCGAGCAGTGGCACGTTCGGGTCGTGCCACTTCTGCTTGAAACGCGACGTGGTTTCTATTGGGACCGAATTTCCTAGCGTTTCATGCAGTGCGCGGCGGAGAGTGCCCGAGCTAGAGGGCTTTCTGTTGCCACCGACCCTATCGCTGACCTCCGATAAATCATGGGGACGGACTTGATTGTTTAACGCTGAGACACCTATCTCATTCACGGATTATTTTACCTGACAATCCGATCGCGATTGTGGTTTGCGAAAGCTCTTCCACACTATTTCGGAATAACGTTCATTCAAACGCACGAGTTGAAACCGCCTGATATCGATCGTTTCACACTGGCCCATCGGTGACTTCACAAAGACGAATGGTAGGCAAACCGCTTTGACTTTCAGTGGCATCCCGCTCGCCGAAGGAATGCAACGTATTCGCACCAGTTTGTCTCGCTCGCTCTGCTCCACGTCCGACCACATAAATGTTGGTAACTCGATAACCTCGTTCAACACGGCAACGAAGTCCCCTTGCTTCAAGTCTTCAGGGGCAACCGAAGCTGCGATCGATGTAGTATCAGTTGTTGAAAAATCAGTCTTCATGTTTGCACCGGAGCAAATCCATCGGGGATACGATGGATGGCGACTCGCCTGTCATTCTCATTCAACAAAAGAAGTCTCAGTTGGTTAAGAGTTTTAATGGTTGAATTTGGTTCGCGCCCTTTTTTCCAACCGGCTTGACTAGACTCGAAATGGGAACAGCCCGTTGGAAGCACGACGTGATACGTTTCACCCGTTCACGCGACCAACTAGTGTCATACCAGCGGATTTCTGAGTCCGGCCAACTCTCGGCGAGGTTGCCATGCCAAATCTTGCTCAACGGATTGACTCCGGCTGCGAATTACAGATTAATACCCCAGCTGGGCGAATCAAAATCTGGGCTATTTGGTTGGGTAGCCGGGTCATTGGTTCTTTTCACAAGAGACACATCAGTTTTGGGAGCAATACCGTGGAATTCTCGAAGGATGAAGTTGTTGAACGACTAAGAAGATTGAGGAAAAAGGCGGAGGATCCAGAGTTTTGGAATGGTCACGATATGGGTGTCGAATGGGCGCGTGATAAGGCGACGGTTGAGGAATTTGAAGACCTCGACACATTTATGTCGGATGAGAAAGCACTCGATGATGTTTTCCATCGCGACAAAAATCCCAGTTTTAGCATTGGACCCGAATTCTTTTTTGCAGTCCGACCGACATGGAAAGGCGATATCGCCAAAGCCAAAGAGTTTTGGGTTGGAATTTTTGGTGTCGATCAGAGCCCAGAAAAAGGGAATGAGGAATGGTTGCGCGGATTTGTGAAGGGCGCTACGTCGGTATGGGACTTGGTGAAAGAAAAAGTAAGAGCGCCCCTTCATTAATTGAGAGTGTGTTGCCTGAATCATGTGTTACATTTGAACCAGCAAAATAGGTCAGGAGCCGCGGGCGAGGGCGTCGCAGGAACGTGCCACTGCTTGAAACGCGACGTGGTTTCTATGGGAACCGAGCTAACTAGCGTTTCAAGCAGTGCGAAGCGGAAAGTGGCCGAAGTGCTCCCGGTGCCGGTCCGTCCGGATCTGAGTAGGCTGGCAGTTCGCACTGCTTGGAACGATAAAGACCGGAACTGTATTTCAAAGTCCGTTCGTTCCGAGCAGCGGCACGTCCCGATCGTACAACTGCTTGAAACGATGATGATCCAGAGTAACGGAATCCCGCTGAGCAATCGGGATCCACTACTTGTTCTCGGTACTCAATATGTCATTCGTGCTTGGGAACTACCGGTGCTCACCTTTAAGGTGGTGCGGATTGGCGCCAATCGGTAACCGCCAACACGCTCAGCTTCCAATTTGCTGGGGGCTCGAATCTCGACCCCAAGAAGGACAAACACACGCATTCCGCGACGCTCACCATTGTCGATTCCAACCACAATGAGATTGAAGGCATCAGCTGGGAAAACGGCGCGCCCGCGAAAGACATGTGCAGCGGGATGACGCTCGTCCGCAGGAAATAGAGCGCCGGAGGACACCTCGGCCACGTTCCGTGAGTTATTTATGGCCCAAAATCACGTCGGTCACAATACGGAAGCGACGGCGAACGCGATTGGGAGATCGGTCAAGCAAGTTGACGCTTCTGTTTCTGTCGTCACCGGAAAGAAAAAGAAAAAGCCGGTATTTCACACGAAAAGCCGGCTATTTCTCTAGGGTGGGCTAGGGGACTTGAACCCCCGACCCTCAGATCCACAATCTGATGCTCTAACCAACTGAGCTAAGCCCACCATGGTTCGATCAACGCGATCCGTTGATTACCTTCGGACCCGAGTCAATGTAACCCTCACGCAAAAGTGGGTCAACTGCGGATAGAAGCGATGGAGAGATGGTGCCAGGCTGTTGCCGAACTGGTCTTGTCGTCTGACGCCATAGCCGTTGTGCACTAAGACAATTGGAATCAATTAGCGATACGTTGTTCGGCACTGGCTTGCCGCCGAAGTAGTCTGGCTGTACATCGGAGCCAACGCCGGCGGCTGCCTGAAGTGGCACACCAGCGACCGACCATGTTGCACCACCGCACGCGCGGTCATTCACAGTTACGTTGGTGAGCCGGCGCCTCGCTTGTCCCACCCGACAAAAAACCTTTAACTCAAATCGGGCAGCGGGCCGTCGTCACAAAAATCTGGGTTTCCGAATCGCGCGATGCGGTGCCCCATTCCGTGTGCCAGCGAGAGGAGCAGACGATTGTGGGCCAGCTTCGG
>JANNPR010000725.1:0-4795 GCA_031400345.1 Planctomycetota bacterium
TCTGCGACATCTGAATTGACTAGAACGAATATCTTGATGCAAGCGGGTACTTCAGTATTGGCTCAAGCGAACCAGTCTACGACGAACGCTCTTACTCTTATTAACGCCGCTTCTCAGGGATAATATCCCTGAGGCGTAAGCCTCTTAAGAGTCTGGTACAACGAGTTGCCCCCAGCGGAAGGCCGGCCGCGTGGCAGCAAACTCCGCAGTGACTGTGTGATAATACTTCTCGGCATGCAGAGCGCCGTCTTCGCTGGTCGCGAACTTTAGCAGCAGATCGAACACGGCGCGCGAGTCGTGACCCAATTGACCGTACCGCGAGATCAACGCCGCAGCCCGCAACTGATCTTTCGCTCGAATGGCCGTTTCCGTTTCGCCGATTAAGGCCTTGGGGTCATCCGTCTTCACCTCGGCAAGATGTTCGGCGAATGGATATGGTTGCTTGTTGGATCGATCGCTTTGACCCGCTGTGTGGAAAGCGCCCACGATTAAACTGGCGACCGTATTCCGTTGATCGCTGACGCGAACGATGTTCCGCCATGCGTTGGCAGAATCCGATGCGTGCACACCCACGGAATCGCCATGGCAGCTGCCGGCCGGTTTTTCGCCATTCGACCATTTTTCCGGTCGTCCCGGATCATGCAGAACAAGCATGTTTGAGGCGATGGAAATTGCTTCGCCAATCGTTTCGGGTGCATATCCTTCATGAATTGCCTGAGCGACCGCATCGGCCCCCTGCTCACGGGTACCGGAAAAAATCGTGGTTGCCAACTGCCGTACGAAACTGTCGTCACCCAACTCCTGTCCCAGTGTCCGACCGAGCAGCTTGTATTGATCGAGCAGTTTCGGCAACACGGTTCGAACGGGTGAGCCAGGGTAGCCACTGGCCTTCATCCGTTGTTCTGTATGGGCACAATATCGAATCGATTGCCGAAGCAAGCAGTGTGCCCATTCCGGGCCGGCCAGATCGAGGGTATCCAAAGCTCGCCATGCCAAGACGACTCGATGTACATCCACTTCGTCGTCAACTTCATATTGCAGATGGTTGAATGCCTCACCAACCGGCCCCTTCGCAAAGGCTGCAAAGGTGCGGTCTGCTTTTTCGATGTCACCGCTTCGAGCAACTTCGCGGAGGTACTCACCGGGAACCACGCCCGCAGGGATCGGGTCGGCAGTCACCGGGTGTAGCACTTCACTCGCTCGGCCGCCAAATTCCTGGATGCGGTTGGCATTACGATAAAGCACTTTCAATACCGGGAGCGGTCGCTGAGCCTCAGGCAGTTCCTGTGCCATCCGATAGGCCGGAGCCAGCGCCATAAACGTATGGAAGCCGACATAATCCTGACCGCCAAAGGTACGGGCGTTGGCCAACGCACCGGCAGCCACCAAGGTCCGCAGGTCCGTTCCAGATTGTAACTTGTCGACCAATACGGCAGTCAACTTGGCGGGTTCGGTGTCTTGCATCAACGCTACCAGCGGTTCAAGCTTTCCGAACGAGAGGGAACCTGGGGCGCTGTCGGCGTAAACGCAAGCGATCCCCAAATCCGCGGCTAATGTGGTTCCCAAACCAGCCAGAAGCATGCCTCGACCTACATCACCTAGAAACTCGCGACGGGTGTTGCGGACCATATTGCTCTCCTACACCTTGGGCCGCCGAGAGCAAACCTCCCGGCTGAACTAGAGACCAGCCTGCTTTATCGTTCTTGCGAGCGAGCCATATAAAACCACGAAGAAAAATGCCAGCTGCTTAGTAAACGTGAAAGCGTTACACTATTTTGCATATTCATCGCTAGAAGGGAAGCTTTTCTCAAACAATCGGCCCTTGGATCGTCATCGACCGAATCCCAGCCAGCATGGGTCCCGATAAGGTGTAATGGTTTTGCGTTAAGATGGGAGACGTTGCGCGATTAGTGCTCGGAGGGCAATCGCCATCCGGCTTGGCCGGGAGGCACTTGGGGAAAGAAAATGCCACCGCTTTGTCCAAAGCACGACGAACTTAAGGCCTTTTCTCTCGGAAATCTGCCGAGCGCGACGTTGGAGAAAGTGGCACATCATGTGGTGCATTGTGCCGAATGCGACGCAATTCTACGAGTCTTCGATGAGCATTCTGACGGATTGCTAGCCGAGCTTCAGCAGCTGGAACCCGCTCCGAATTCTCCGGCGAATCTCCCGGCGGAATTGCTTAACGTGGCTCGCACGGCGGCCGAACAGTTCTCTCAGCCCGATTCCGATGAAGTCGCGGTGGATCCCGGTCGCCGCTTTTCGCGGCTCGTTGCCAATGGCCCCTGCCGAGTCGGCAAGTTTCAACTGCAATCGCAACTTGGCGTCGGATCCTTCGGATACGTCTTTCGGGCTCATGACTCGGAACTCGACCGCACGGTTGCGATAAAAATCCAACGGGCTGGTAGCCTATCGGGCGAGGAAGAAGTTAATCGATTCGTCCGAGAAGCTCGAAGCGTCGCCCAGCTCAAACATCCAAGTATCGTGTCGCTCTACGAAACGGCTCAAACAGAGGATGGCGTCTGTTTTCTGGTTTATGAATTCATCGAGGGTGAGACGCTCGAAAGCCGCCTAGTTGGCAACCGGCCGGGAATCCAACGAACGGCCGAACAAGTCGCGGAATTAGCGGAAGCTCTACAATACGCGCACGACCATGGCGTCATTCATCGAGACGTAAAACCTTCCAACATCTTGATGGATCTCGAAGACCGGCCGCACATCATGGACTTTGGGCTGGCCAAGAGAGATACCGGCGATATGACGGAGACGCCGGAAGGACAAGTCATGGGCACGCCAGCGTACATGTCGCCGGAACAGGCCAGCGGTGAATCATCCGTTGTTGGAACGCGGAGCGATATCTACAGTTTGGGCGTCATTCTCTACGAGATGCTTACCGGAGAACGGCCATTTCAAGGAAATCGGCGAATGTTGCTGCAGCAGCTTCTCGAGGATGAACCTCGATCGCCCAGGCAGCTAAACGACAAAATTCCGAGAGATTTGGAGACCATTTGCCTGAAGGCGATGGCCAAGTCGGCGGCGAGGCGATATGAAACGGCCCGCGAATTCGCCGATGATCTCAGACGATTTCTCAACGGCGATCCAATATTGGCCCGCTCCGTTGGCCGTGTGGAACAACTGGCCCGCTGGTGCCGTCGGTACCCCTTGGCGGCGAGTTTGCTGGTTGCGGTAACCTTGGGGTCCGCCAGCGGGTTGTGGTACCTGTCCAGTCTTTCCGAGTTTTTCGTCCAACAAACGGCACTCGAAAGCGCACGCCTGGAATCACAAATGTTCGATGCGATGAATACATTTTACAGTGAGCTGGTCGATCGTTTGGACAGCCGTAAGGTGCCGATCACTGATGCCTACCTGACGACGCATGGGGCATTGCCCCTGCCAGCAACATTTACCATCGACGCCGGTGAACGAATAAGCAAAGCCGAATCGGGGATGCAAGTTCGCTTATACAGCCGGTATCCGTGGCGACCCAACGGCGGACCAAAAGACGACTTTGAGCGGAAAGCCATTTCCGTTTTAGAGGAACAGCCGAACAAGCCATTTCACGAATTTACTGAGATCGACGGACGGCGATCCCTTTTATATGCCACAGCACGGCGCATGGAAGAGAGCTGCGTGAAGTGCCACAATCAAACCGAACGCAGTCCAAAGAAAGATTGGAAAGTCGGTGACGTAGTTGGTGTTCTTAAGATCGTACGTTCTTTGGATCGCGACATTGAGCGAACTCGGCAGGGACTGCTGGGGGCGTTTGTACTTATGGGGGGCAGCATCTCCCTGTTGCTAGGAGTTTCCATCGCGATTGTGATGGGCGCCCGCGCGCGCGTCCGATCGAAGGTACCTTGGACATGAACCGACAGCAGGAAAAAACGCCGTCGACCGGTCCTTCGGAGGTGGATGCAACTTCGCTAAGTCTTTTGCTTCGGCTCAAAGCCAATGACGCCGCTGCCTGGGATCGCTTATTCCTACTCTACGCACCGCTTGTTTATTATTGGTGCCGCAAGCTGGATCTGCCTGATCAGGACGCGGCGGACGTGTTCCAAGATGTCTTTCAAGCGGTGGCCACTAAGATCACCGCGTTTCGTAAGGAAAAGCCGGGTGATACCTTCCGAGGTTGGCTGCGCGTCATCACCCAAAATAAGGTCTACGATCACTTTCGGCGCATAGGCCGCGAACCGCATGCCGCCGGCGGCACGGACGCGAACCTTCGTCTGTCGCAATTTCCAGCCGTCGCTGATGTGGAGCCGACCCATGACGAAAAACAGGCCTATCAGCAACTGATGCACAGGGCGCTGGAAATGATTCGATGCGAATTCACCCCCCGGACCTGGCAAGCCTTTTGGCGAGTTGTGGTCGACGGCCAAAGACCCGTCGATGTCGCTGAAGAATTGACCATGCGACCAGGCACGGTCCGCGTCGCCAAATCGCGTGTACTCCAGCGTCTGCGACAGGAATTGGGCGAGCTATTGGAATAATCTCGTAGGGTGTGCCACCCGACCTGCTAGGAAACGTTTGGTCTCCATTCTCAATGCCAAAGCTGGACTCCTAGGTTTCGAAGGCCTAACCTACGACGCTACCAGCATCCGAACCTTGTTTTGGAACTATCATGCGTGCCCTATTATGTGATGTCGTTTTGTTGCTTCTTTTGACACTATTAACTCCGCACTTGAGCGTCGCGGACGACCGCCCCAATATCCTGTGGATCACTTGCGAAGATATCAGCCCGAGTCTTGGCTGTTTTGGAGACTCCTACGCTGTCACACCCAATCTGGACTCCCTGGCC
>JANNPR010000776.1:0-6969 GCA_031400345.1 Planctomycetota bacterium
ACCGGAATTGAATCTCGAAGTCCGTTTCGTTCCGAGCAGTGGCACGTCGGAATCGTGCCACTGCTTGAACCGCAACGTGGTTTCCGTTGGGACCAACAGATCCGACAGATCGTCGCAAAGTGTGCCGCTGGCACTCGTCGGAGTCGGCTACGTTAGCCAATTACGTTCATTCGGCGGCAAGCCAGTGCCTGAACCGGAAGAGGTTCAGGGGAACGAGGAATAGTGACACGAGGGTTCTTTAGTTCGCACCCTGAATTCAGATCGCGACTGGCTTCAGCACTGGCTTGCCGCCGAACAAGACGTTGTTGCTTGTCTAACCTAAAGCCGGTGGCCGCCAGTGCCACACGTCGCTGTGCCACACATCGACAGTCAATGAGCCTTTATTCCTGCAACTAACTCAGCCAATCATCCAGCGCGGCGAAGGCAGAATCGGCGGCGTTTACTTCGTCTTCACGTCCTGTTAAGTCATCTAGCCAATCGCCGAAGTCGTTGCGAGTCAGGAGTGAGTCGTCGTCTGAATCCGCATCGCTGGCGGACAATGCTGCGAAGGACGTCGAGTAATGGTCTCGTAGCTGCGCTGCAAGTCGATCGGCAACATCGTGCACCCCTGATGGCTTCTGGTCTCTATCGAGATTCGCAAGCGAACTCAACAGCCGACGTCCGTAAGCGTCGCCGTCGGGTCCAGCAAAATCAGGAAGAACTAGCTGCGACGTCGTGCCTTCCAATCCAGTAAGTGAACCAGCTCCCTCGCCTTCAGCGATCACGCTTGCGTTCAGAAAGTTGATGATCTGCAACGCGTCGCCGGGTGCCACGAACCCATCATTGTCCACGTCATAGAACGGCGGCGGCGCATTGGGTGGTATGGCCGGATTCGGCAACGCATGCGAACCGTTGTGATTGATTTCGTTAATGATCAATAGAGCGTCGATGGGGGAAACTGAACCGTCTGCATTCACATCCAAAGGGTTGGACGGATTTCGCCACGGAGACGGCGGACGTCGCTGAATGGTTATCGACGCAGTTGCGATGTCCGAGCCGCCTTGCCCATCTTCAACTCGATAGGTAAAGGTGTCGGCAGTCGTCGAACTGCCGTTATGTGAGTAGGTAAAGGTGCCGTTGGGATTAAGAGTAAACGTGAAGGCGTTGCGGGGTCCGGTAACCAAAATTGCCCGCAGACCATCGCCGTCGAGATCAATATCGTTCGCTAATACTCCGTTGTCATTTTGGTTCGTAGGCGTGGCTGAACCACTCGCATCCGTGGTAACTAACGACGATCCTTGGAACATCGTATAGCCGTCCGGATTCGCATCCGGCGGGTCATTTAGACCCGTTATCGTCATCGATACGGTACCGGTTGCGACACCACCGTCCCCATCGGAAATCTGGTAAGTAAACTTTTGCTGAGACGTTTCTCCGACACCCAAGTCTTCAAATTGACCGTTCGGGTCGAAGGTGATCGTGCTATCCCGGTTCAGCGTCACAATCCCGCGAACGCCTACGGAGTTAACACTGGTGACCGTAAGGGGTTGCCGATCGGCGTCGGAATCATTGGCGAGCACCAAAATGCTGACTGGGGATGCTTCATTTGTGGTTTCACTATCGTTGACCGCGACCGGCGGTGTATTTGGGCCCCGTATGGTAATAAAGACCGTGGCGGTATCGGACAGGCCGCGGCTGTCAGTCAATGTGTAGGTAAATGTATCGGTCGCTGTCTGACCCGACGAAAGTGAATCGAACTGACCGTTCGGGTCATAAATTACGACTCGATTTTGATTCAGGGTTGCGCGGCCTAGAGTACCACTTGTATCGATCGCAATCGTCAGCGACGAAGTACCTTGTTCAGGATCCCGATCGTTGTCCAAGATCCGCACCGTCACGGGCGCGTTCTTAAAGGTCACGGAATTATCATCGACGGCATCTGGAGGATCATTGATTCCGCTGACAGTGATGGATACCGTGCCGCGTGACTGAGCGCCGTTGGTATCGACGATGCCATAGGTAAACGTGTCGATCACGGTAGCACCCGTATCCAACTGCTGCAAATTGGTGGCCGCAGTCGGATCGTAAAGGAACGTTCCATTCCCATTGTCGATAATCGTCGCACCTTGGGCACTAAGCGTATCGCCGGTACCCAATCCCACGGCGTCGCCGACATCTACGTCGATGTCGTTGCTTAAAACATTCACGGTCGTCAACGGTGTGTCTTCATTCGTGGAACCGGAATCGGAAACGGCCGTGGGAGCGTCATTTAGACCGGTGATCGTCACCGTGACCGTTCCGCGCGAAGTTCCAGTACCATCGCTTAACGTATAGGTGAACCTGTCCAACATGGAATTCCCTGCCGGGAGCCGTTGGATCGCGGCTGAAGAGCGAGGATCGTAGGTCAGCTGGCCTTGCGTGGAAATGTTAACCAGAGCGCCTGAGACGCTGGTCGCGTCGAAGGCAGACACCACTATAGGATCCAACTCGGGGTCGACGTCGTTGCTCATCACGCCCGGGGCCGCAACTGTCAAAACCGCGTCTTCGGTCGTCGCGTACGAGTCTGGGTTGGCACGTGGGGCGTCGTTCAAGCCTGTGATGGTAACGACCACCGTCGCCATCGATGTGCCCCCATTTCCGTCGTTGATGGTGTATCGGAAACTGTCTAAGGTTGACTGGCCCACACGGAGGCTATCGAACGCACCGTTTGGATTGTAAGTGACCGAACTCGCTGAAGTGATCAACACCGTACCCTTGGTTCCGATGAGATCGACACTCTGCACCGTTAAGGGATCAAGATCCGGATCCGAGTCGTTTGTGGTTACTGGTATCAGGACCGTGGCATCTTCGGTGGTCGTTGCCACATCGTTAACAGCGACGGGCGGTGCACCCGGCCGAATAACGATTTGGTAATCTTCTACTTCACCTTCGGAAGCGAGACCTGTGGGTCGCAAGCCGCCTACGCTGCTCAGCCGGAAGCGTGCCGTGGTCGGGCCAAATGCGGCGTCAGCGGGCGCGCGTGTGGTAAGCACGTTAGCGCCATTGACGAGTTGTCTGCTGGCAAAGATTTGTTCGTTCGCGTCCGTGAAGTCCCCGTCATGGTTGTAGTCGATCCAAGCATCTAAGAAGCCGGGACGTTGAGCCGTAATGCCTTGCACCGAAACCACAATTTCGGTGTCGATGAATGAATTAAAGATGCCTCGGAACAATACTCCGTCTTCGTCATCGGAATTCAGGCGTACGATTCCGTTGCCAACGGCTGCCGCGAACAGGTCGATGCCAGCCCCTTGAATGGCCGCTGCGATGGACCGAGCGACGTCGTTCTGGCCATCCGTGACTCGGTAATTCACTGGGACGTTGCCCGGCTGAACGAGTCCATTGCGGTCGAATTCAAAGCGAACGACCTGCTCTCCATCTTTGATCACAAACGTTTCGCCGTCGCCTACCGCCGCGCCGCCACCAGCCGGGACCTGCAGGCTGGCAGGGAAATGAGTGAACGGCGTTAAGCTAGACGCTGACAAATCCAGGGAGTGGCTGGGCGTTCCGTCGATATACACCTGGCCATTATCTAGATTGGTTGCCGTCAACAACGAGAGTCCCGCATTCTGAATAGCTCCAACAACGGCGCCGGCAATCTGTTTGTGCGTGTCAGACGTGCGGAAATTGACGGGCAAGCTTCCGGGTTGAACCCCATTGGGCGTTGCGACACCGATATCCTCAAACTCGAAACGCACCGTTCGCACGCCATCACTTACGGTAAAGGACTGTCCGTCATCCACACCGGCGGCAACTCCAGAAACCGTGAGGGAACTGAAGCTGACGTCGATCGAGTGTGCGGCGCGACTGCCCAAGTGAATATTGCCGTTGCCCAAGTTAACGGGATTTAAACCCAAGTTGGAAGCTCGCAGCACAGTCACGGTGCTGGCCGCAATGTCCTCCTGAGTTTGGTTGGGGCTAAACACAATCGCCGTGTTTCCCGAAGTAACGCCATTGACGTTGTCGAATTCGAACGTTACCGCTTGAGCTCCATTTCGTATGGTAAACCGCTGGCCGTCGGTGATCCCACCGACTCCGCTGCCGGCAGCTGGCACGTGTAACTCGAGAGTCTTCGGAACTTCAAGTAGATAGACTGGTGAACCAAACTGAGCCAGTTTGCTGTTGAAAGCGTCGACCGAATGAATCAGCGTCCCCCCAAGATGGACCAATCCTCCGCCGAGATTCGCCGGGTTTAGACCGCTCAACGCTAATGGCGGCGAGGGATTCGTCAACTTATTCGGGATGGTGGAACGTACCGCTGTTGCCACACTCTCGGCTACTTGATCCACGGAATCGGCCGGTGTAAACGGCACGCGTACTCGGCCGGCGCCAGAAATACCGTTGCTGTCGAACTCAAAGGTCACTGGCGGACGGAAGCGGTCCGTAATCGTGAAACTTTCTCCATCAGCAACACCCGCAGTAAGTGTTAATGCGGGCGCGGTAATGACATCCAGACTATGGATTGGCGTTAAGTCGAAAACAATCCTGCCATTGCCAACGTGGGTCGCTGCCACGCTCAAACGTGAGTTGCGAATCGCCGTGACCACAGCATCGGCAATGGAAGAGGCGGTTGAATTGTTAGCAAACGGGACTGGCAGACTTGTGGGGCGCGTCACGCCATTCGAATCGAATTCAAACGTCAGCAGTTGGTTGGCATCTCCAAGCCGGAAGAACATTCCATCCGTAACTCCGCCCGCTCCGGCGCCACTCAATGAAATCTGCATGGCGGTGGGGATTTGCACTGCCAATGGAGGCGACGTCAAAGTGGTCAGCGTCGTATGTAAAGCATCCAACACATGATCCGTATCGTCGCCAAGTGCTACTGCGGATGGTTGCCCTTGGTTTTCGCTGTCAATGTCTGAACCCAGATGGAAGTCCGGATTAACGACATGCGCCGCGCCATTGCTTCCTGTCAATGTGGGAAGCGGGCGATCAAGGGCATCGCCGAAATCAAGGTTTACTTCGCCAACGACGATCGTAAACTGAGTTTCTCCGCTTAACTGATTGGGCTTGAGTGCATTGGTGGCCAAGTCGCGGATCGCACCCGTGAAGCCCAGTTTAAGGAACGCCTGATTAATGTCGCGGACACTCGTGACTCCTTCCAAAAACACTTCCGAACCTTCCGCTGGAAGTGCACTGACACCCGCCAAGCCACTATTGGGGTCGTTAATCGCTCGGATAACCGCAACCGCGACCTGGGTTCCGTCGAATGAGTCGATGGGAAGGACCGGTACAGCCACCGCAGCCGCCACACCTGGTTGGCCGATTTGTCGTAAACCCGTAGTTCCGATGTTGCTAAAAGTCACGCTGTGCCGGTTGGTGCCACCCAGAAACACACGGCCGCCACCTGCGTTCTCCGGACTCAATCCTAGGTTAACGCTCTGCACCGCTCCGACAATGCGGTCCGCCAATTCATCCACTAGTTGACCATTGGTGAATTGGACCACAGTCGGGTTTTGCGTTGCCCCGTTACTGTCGAGTTCGAAGATAATCGGAGGATTGACCCCGTCGCTGATCGTAAAGGTGTCTCCGTCCGTAACTCCGGCAACACGTCCAGCGGCCGTGGGAACCTTTATGCCAAACGGCGTACGCACTCCAGGCTCGCCGATCAAAGCCAGGTTAGGCGCTGAATTCGTATTCACTATGTGCAGAATACTTCCGCCTAGATGAACCTGACCATCTCCCAAATGAACTGGAGACAATCCCACGTTGGCCGATCGCACGGCGGCGACAATCTTATCGGCAATTTCCACATGGGTTTCGCGAGTCGTGAATCGGATCAGAACATTATCGGGAACGTTGTCGTTGTTAAGGTCGGTAAAAAAACCGTCGCGATCAAATTCGAATGTCACAACCTTTGAGCCGTCATCGATCGTGAATCGTTCGTTATCGCCAACACCACCGGGCTGTCCACGAACCTTCAATGCGGTCAACGAAACATTAACCGAGTGATTGGGCAGACTGCCCATGTGTACGGCGCCATTTCCTAAATGTCGAGGATTCAGGCCGAGCCCAGAAGCGCCTAGAGCCGTGACGATCCGAGTGGCAATGTCATCTACCGTACTAGTTGAAGCGATCGCAATGGGCGTACTGCCAGCGGACACAGCGGAATTGCTGTCGAACTCGAAGGTCCGAACTCGCAGGCCGTCGCGAACAGTAAATCGTTGTCCGTCGGAAATGCCGCCGATGCCAGCCCCTTGCGTCGGTACCAACAACGTGAGCGTTTCCGGCACTTTCATGGTGTAGCCGCGGTCGAACTCTAAGGTCACGATCTTGCCGTTGGCATCCGTGAGCTCGAATTGATCCGCATCATCGATGTTGCGACCATGTGAAGCAGTGAGATTGAATCGATCACGATTCACCAGGGTGACCGTGTAAATCCGGTTTGGCGTCCAAATACCTGATAGAGGCGTCAGGCGAATCGTGTCACTAATGGGGTTGTAGCTGAAGGTGTAATCGATTCCTTCTTGAAGTAAGCGGCCGTTTTCCGTAACCCGAATCTTAGTTTTGTTGACAGTCTCATCGTCTATGCCGGTCCCGTCCTGGGCATCTGCTGGTTCCACGCCGTCCGCGAATTCGATACGGAAATTCGACAGCACAATCCCTTCGGGAACCACTACATAGGACAGCGACCGATTCAAATCGATACCGTCTGCATCGTTATCGCGGGGTTGCGAGATGAATGCGGTCGGACCCGCGAAGTCCGCACGGTCTTGGGCACCTCGATCAATGAACACATTGTCGCCGAAGCCCGCAGGTGGCTCGACTTCGGGATCGTCTACTCGCAACAAACCCGTTCCATCGGTACTCGGTCCAAGAATCGGCGAAACCGGAATACCGAGAGGCTCTTTGACTCGGACGAAATCGGCCCGATCCAGCAAGGATCCAATCGAACTATCGATGGCTCTCGAGAACCGCGCCGGGTAGAAATTACCCTTGCTCTGGTTTACGAAC
>JANNPR010000797.1:0-12151 GCA_031400345.1 Planctomycetota bacterium
CATTGAGAACACGCACGTTCTGCCGTTTTAACCAATCGCACACTTCAGATGGGGGCGGCGCGGTTCCCAGTTCCACCAGAAGAAGCGGTTTACGATGTCGGCGGGCCAGCCGCCGGGTTAAATTCGTCCCGCCCTGCAGCACACCGGTGTGAAGGATTAAAGTACCGTCCGAGTCGACCACATTCAGTTCGGTGCGTACCGAATAGTCGGACGCGTCCGTTTCCTTCAAAACATAACGGGATGGAATTGCGCCATCTTCTGCGAGCCTGCCAGATGGACACCAGCCGCCATGCTCAAACCCCAATGCGATGGCGACATCCAATGCTGCGCGATCCACTCCGGTTTGCCCGCCCGACACAATCTGTTGGATCCCGTTCAATTTCGGAGCTCATGAAATTTCAACGCAGCGGGGCCCGGCCGGGAGTAGCAGTTCTGAAACCATTTGACTTCACTGGACAGTGTTGAGGATAGCGAGCCCGCAGTACATCCAAATCCGGAATATCGATTTCGTCGCCGGCTTGAAGTAAATCCGGTCGCGCAATTCGATCTTGATTATGTACAAATAACGCTTTGAAGAAAATGGCGCTGCCATAAGCTTGTTCAGACAGGGTCCAGAAGCTGGAAGGCTCGCTGAGAATGATTCTCCCGCGAAGACGTTGTGACGCTGACGGCTGTTCCGACGTGGTTTCGGGAGTCTTCGTGGCCGTAGGTGGCTTGATATCTGAATCCAAAGTGGACGAAGGCGGATCTTGGACATACGTCAGGTCGATATCTGAGTCTGGTTCTCGCGAAGGCGGCAAATGATCTTGGATGTACCTCGGATCGAGGGTCGTGTCCAACGATCCAGGTAGGTCTAAAGAATTCGCCGGCGTAAAAATGTCGTGATTGTCTTGGGAGAAAACGGAGTTTCTTTGTTCAGAGGATGCCCTTTCGGGGAAGCGGGGCCGATACGGTGGCTGACTCGCCGAATCGGCTCGGACCACAGTGGGTTGATGCGTGACCTCCTGCTTCCGAGGTGGCGATCTGTCAGTCCCCTTCGAACTGCCAATTGCCGCTGGCTGCGACTCCCCTCGATTCTTACTTTTTCCCCACCATTTATGGGTGCCGGCAAGCGTTGCTAACACGCACGCAAGAAAAACCGCGAGTTTCCACCGAACTGACATCGATCCACGCCTCCATGCGTACAGACCACTGAACGCTGTTCCGAAGATCACTCGCGTTTTTCGGCAATGCGTAATTTTGCACTGCGCGCACGAGGGTTCTTCCATACTTCCGCTTGATTAGGCCGAATGGGTTTCTTAGTCAAGATCAATAGGCGCGGATCGGATCGGAAGGCGGTTTTTACCGGACGATCCTCCAGGGAGTGGAAGCTGATAATTGCGAGTCGCCCCCCCGAACGAAGACAGGCCGGTAATTGCTCCAGTGCTCGATCCAGATTGCCGAGTTCGTCGTTGACCGCGATGCGCAGTGCTTGAAATGTTCTGGTGGCCGGATCGATCGAATGGTGCTTGCTTCGCGGCACCGTGGAGCGGACGAGTTCTGCCAGCTGTCGCGCAGTGCGTATCGGTTCGAATTGGCGACGCTCCACGATCTTTCTCGCAACTCTTCGACTGCAGCGTTCTTCGCCGTACTGGTAGATAATATCCGCCAGCCGCTCGGCATTTAGGTGCTGCAAAAGTTGCCACGCTGGCTCGCCCATCGTCGTGTCAAATCGCAGATCGAGAGGACCATCGGCCTCGTAGCTAAAGCCGCGACTATCGTCCGAAAGTTGGTCACTAGACAAGCCCAAATCCAAAACGATTCCATCGACTGCTGGGATCTGAAGCAGCTCAAGTACGGCAGGCAACTTGCTGAAATTTGCTTGAATGGGCTTTACAGGAAGATCCTTCAGCATATCGACCGCTTGAGAAACGGCGGCCGGGTCTCGATCCAGCGCCAGCACCAATCCATTTGCGCCAACTCGTTCGGCCAACAGTCTAGTGTGCCCACCCCCTCCCAAAGTTCCGTCGACTACTATGCTGCCAGGCTGGATATTCAATCCGTCGATGACCTCGCGAGCCAAGACGGGTATGTGTATGGAAGGAGTTACCATGGAAGAACTTTGTGACGTCGTTGTTCTGGGCACACTGGGTATGCCGTTAAGTGGACGGCCCACGAACTGTGCCTACTTCAATAATCGCTCGTAAAGTAACTGATACCGCTCGATCATCTTAGCCCGCGAAAAATGCTCGGTTACCCGTTGTCGGTTGGCAGCACCGAGTTGCCTAGCCAGGGGTTGGTCCCGGAGTAGACTGATAATGCGATGTGCGAGTTGGGTCGAGGAGTGAGGATCGACCGTTTGTTGATCAGCACTTGGCCCTAACAACTCGACGACACCTTCAACTCGGCTGGCCACAACGGGGAGGCCGCTAGCCATGGCTTCCAGTAACGCGTTAGGCATACCTTCCCATCGCGACGGCAGTACAAATAAGTCGCAGTCTCGAAGGATCTGCGGAATATCCTCGCGCCAACCAAGCATTTGGATTCGGGAAACTAGGCGGTTTTGTTGTATTTGATTGTTGAGTTTGTCCCGTTCAGGACCCGTCCCGATCAATAGGAGGTGGCAGTCGGGGAGCGAAGCGAGCACAGTTTGCCACGCTTCGATCAATAGATCGACCCCTTTCTGGGAATCCAATCGGCCCACGAACGCGGCTTTGAGATGTCTCGCTTGTGACTCGTTTGGCGGTTCCCGTGAGGAGGTTTCGCGGTAGTTTGCGGTGTCGATGCCATTGGGTATGACAATCACCTTGTCGCGAGGAAATCCCTGCTGGACGGCAAACTCCGCTACCGATTCACTCACACAGCAGATGACTTTGATATACCTCGACAGCCAACCTTCCCAACGGCGGGACGCTCGGGGGTCGGCGACACGAATGCTGGTGACAACGCGTTGAATTCCGGCTAATCGAGCGGCGACGGTTCCCAACACGTTGGCATGAAACAGAAACGTGTGGACCAGATCGGGAGCCTGTTGTCGAAGCTGACGGAATAATTGCCACAAGGTTCGTGGCCATCCCCAGACGGATTTAGCATTCAGGAAAACAACCGGGATCTGGGCTCGTTCGAGATCCTTGACAAGTTCGTCCTGATCGCCGATCGGGCGAGGAGCCAATGAGACTACGGTCAGGGCAAAGTGATTGCGATCCATTTGAGTAGCGACTTGAACAACGCAACGCTCGGCACCACCGGGATTGAGTTCGGTTATGATCAACGCAATTCGTTTTATCTCGGGGTCTTGCGGCATCAGTTTTTCGAGGTCAAACCTTAGAAACCCGTTTAGCCCAAATCGTCATCGGCAGGGCATATAAAAGAACGCGGAAATTATTTATATCGGTTATCCCAGGCCGGCGAAGGTCGCTATACTTTTGGCTAAGATTAAGGCTGGAACAAGGGAAGGGTACCAAGCGGTCCGATGACTGAGCTTGAAGAGTATGACTATAACCTCCCGCGTGAGTTGATTGCTCAAGAGCCTCTCGAAAAGCGGATCGACGCGCGACTAATGGTGGTGCGTCGCGAAGAGGGCCTCATCGAGCATGCTTATGTGCGGGATCTGCCGGCGATACTGCGATCCGGCGACGGTCTCGTGCTTAACGACACTCGAGTCGTGAAGGCGCGTCTCTCCGGATTTCGCGCGCACACCGGTGGACGATGGGATGGACTCTTCCTCTCCACCGATGATAAAGGGCTATGGAAGGTCTTAGGACGCACGCGCGGGACGCTTGTTCCAGGCGAAACCATCAACTTGGTAGATCGAAAGGCCCGCGAACGAGCGCGCCTGAGGATGCTGGCGAATTTGGGAGATGGCATCTGGGCCGCCCGAGCCGAACCCAACGGCGAAATCTTTCTGGACGCGTACTCGCTGCTAGAGGCCGTCGGCCGAGTACCGATCCCACCATATATCCGAGGTGGTATGGTTCTAGAAATGGACCAGCGCCGATACCAGACGGTCTTCGCCAAGAAACCCGGATCCGTAGCTGCTCCCACGGCAGGCTTGCATTTCAATTTCGACTTATTGCGTCAGATACAAGAAGACGGCGTGGATCTCTTTCGGATAACGTTGCACGTTGGTGTGGGCACATTTCGACCCATCACAGCCAAGCAGCTGGATGATCACGAAATGCATCCCGAGTGGTGCTCTATTGATGCAGAGGACGCTCGGCAATTGGTCGAACGAAGGAAGCAAGGTGGCCGTATTGTCGCCGTGGGGTCGACCAGCGTGCGAGCTCTTGAAACAGCCGCCGCAGACGGCGAACTAAAGGCGTGGAGCGGCGAGACGAACCTGTTTATCCGTCCCCCCTACCAATTCCGAGCGGTCGACGCTCTGATGACAAACTTTCACTTGCCGCGATCCACCCTGCTTGTCATGGTGCGAACGTTTGGAGGCGATAAGCTGATTCGCGAAGCTTATGAACAGGCCATCCGAGCGCAATACCGTTTCTATTCCTACGGCGATGCAATGCTGATCCTTTAAGTTGGGTATTAGGATGGACCAAGTACCTGTCGAACACGTCCTCGTTATCCCCACCAGCGAATTTCACAAGCTTGGGCATTTTCAAGGATTCTGCCATGACGTGGCGAAATATCTTCCCGAGCTGCTGGACCGACGTTACACGAGCTACCGCCAACGGGCTGCTGCGGAACAAGATCCAAACTTTAAACAGCTAATTCCCTACGTGATTTTTCGACATCGAAATTCGGACGGCAAGTTTCTCGTGTTTCAATACACGCGCGGCGACGGTCAAGGCGAAAGGCGATTGCACAGTAAACGAAGCATCGGAATCGGCGGGCATATATCATCGGTCGATAGCGATTTGGGGGGGGAACCATACGACATCGGAATGCGTCGGGAGTTGGACGAAGAGGTCCAAATCGACGCGGACTATTCCGCGCAAATGGTAGGTTTACTGAATGACGATGAGACGGATGTGGGTAGGGTGCATTTGGGGGTCGTCCACATCTTCGATGTGGCATCCCCTGGGGTACGTTCGCGGGAAACAGAGATAATTGATGCAGGATTCCGTCCTGTCGAAGAATTGCTCGACGACCTCGAGAGTTTCGAGTCTTGGTCACAGATTTGCCTCACGGCATTGTTCGGGCCAAAATAGCCTCATGCCGGCCCATTCTGTTTACCTGGACAATCACGCGACAACGCGCACGGACCCCCGAGTGGTCGAGGCCATGTTGCCGTTCTTTACGGAAACGTTTGGCAACGCGGGTAGCACAAGCCATACCTTCGGTTGGGACGCCAGGGATGCAGTTAAAGAAGCCCGAACAACCCTGGCCAACGCTATAGGAGCCACAGATCGGGAACTGATATTCACCAGCGGAGCCACGGAAAGCAACAACTTGGCGCTAAAGGGCGTTTCCGCTCGGCTTCGTCGTCGCGGCAATCATATCATTACCGTCAAGACGGAACATCGATCGGTCCTAGACCCGGTCGCTCGTCTGTCTCGACACGACTTCGAAGTCACCCTATTAGATGTCGACCAAGCGGGAAGCCGTACGGCTGGAATCGTTGATCCGCAAAAGGTATCCGATGCGATTCGACCCAATACCATTCTCGTTTCTGTGATGTTAGCCAACAATGAAATTGGCGTAATTCAGCCTATCGCGAATATCTCCGCCATTTGCCGCGAACGAAACGTGGTACTGCACACGGATGCGACGCAAGCGATCGGAAAAATGCCCGTGGACGTAGAACGACTACACGTCGATTTGATGAGTTTTTCCGCTCACAAGATCTACGGTCCAAAGGGGATAGGAGCACTATACGTACGCAGAAAAAATCCGCTGGTACGTTTGGAGCCTCTCTTAGACGGAGGTGGTCAGGAACATGGGATCCGTAGTGGAACTTTAAACGTCGCGGGAATCGTGGGTTTTGCTAAAGCGATCGAACTGTGCCTGGGCGAGATGTCAACCGAGCCATCTCGCCTGTCACGGCTGCGAGATCAACTATTCCACGGACTTTGCCAAAGTATCAGCGATGTACAGTTGAATGGGCCTGCTTTGGAAGCTGACGTACGCCTGCCAGGTAACCTTAACTGTACTTTCGGTAACGTGGACGGTGAGGCCTTAATGATGAGCATGCGTGAATTGGCGGTTTCCAGCGGTAGCGCCTGTACGTCGGTTAATCCGGAGCCCAGCCACGTGCTTCGAGCACTGGGACTTTCTGACGATCAAACGCGATCCAGTTTGCGGTTTGGTTTTGGACGCTTTAACACGGCAGAAGACGTCGAATTCGCGATCAGTACGCTGACAGGAACCGTCGAGCGTCTACGATCGCTGCGTCCATAGCCAAAAGGACACTTTAAAGGTATGCCTTTGTACTCGTGCTCGTGCTCGTACTCGTACTCGTACTCGTAGGCACCGCGATTACGAGTACGATTACGATTACGAGGAGGAACGGGAGAGGGCGATAAAGCGCAGGGACGCGTTGCGATAATTTTTCCGGTTGTAACGGTCAAAGAATACTTTGGACTGGAATTAACATCCCATGTTGGCGTGTACTTGTTGGCGTAACTATACTGGGCACAGTCTTTTGTCGTCGATATCCGGCAGTAGTGGGCGCTACAAGTACGCGACTCAGCGTGGATTCCCTATTGGTGAGTGATATGCACGTACTTTCTCATCGTCTCGCTCTTGCACGGTTCCTGGGTGCCATCGTTTTGACGCTGGTGACTGTGGGTAAGAACTGTGCATCGTTTGCGCAAGAGGTTGGGGGACTTCGCAAGTTGGCGGCGGGTGTCGTGACTGTCATTCCCCCGGACCCACTTAGCGAAGAAGCCGCAAGTGGGCCGATTCCACTGGTTGAGATCGTCACCGGAATGAAGGACTTGGATTGGAAGCCTAACTATCCTGCTAAGACGGGAACGGTTTACGAACGATCGAAGCATGTAGTTTATCACCGAGACATTTGGTGTCTTGAATTTGCATTCAAGCCATTGCGAATGATCGAAGTCGATTTGCCGCAGCCTTCTGGGAAAGTTCAGCGCAAGATAATTTGGTATCTGGTTTATGGCGTTAGAAATGTTGGGACCGAACTGAAGCCGACACCGACCGGGGATGTGGCCGGCTTGAAATCCTTTAAGATCGAAGTTTCACCTGGTAGTGATCGCCGATTTTTTGGTCATTTCGTATTGCAAAGTCACGACTACGATAAAGCTTACCTGGACCGCATTATTCCGATCGCCAACGAGGCGATCGCCCGGCGCGAAAAACCGGGGGTTAAGCTGCATAATTCCATTGAGATCTCGCGGATACCGATCCCAATAAGCGACGAACGTAATGACCGCAGCGTTTGGGGGGTGGTCACCTGGGAGGACGTTGATCCGCACATCGACTTTTTTTCCATTTACGTGCGCGGTCTTACCAACGCGTTTCAGTTCGAGGACACGCCGGGAGGGTTTAAGGCTGGAGATTCGCCAGGAACTGGCCGGATTTTCCGATCTAAAACCTTACAGCTGAATTTCTGGCGGCCTGGCGATGCACTGTACACGCACGAAGAAGAATTTCGGTACGGTGTGCCTGTCGACTCGGATCCTGACATCCAAAACAAGCTCAATCAAACCTACGGATTGGAACAACGGGTTGATCATCGCTGGCTTTATCGGTAAAAATGCGTCTTACGAATAAGCGCTTTATCGAAAGGAAGTTCGGCAATGGCTCATAAGAAGGGTGGCGGTTCAACCCGCAACGGACGCGATTCCAACCCCCAATATCGCGGAGTGAAGCGATTTGGCGGAGAGCGCGTGCGGGCTGGCAATATTCTGGTCCGCCAAGTCGGTAACCGGTTCCATGCCGGTGCGAACGTTGGCTCGGGACGGGACTTTACCCTGTTCGCACTCAAGGACGGCGTCGTAAAATTTGATCGAGAAGGACGCCGAATCAACGTCGTTCCATTGAACTAAGAACGCTCATAACAGGTTCCGCAACTAGGGACGTCCTATCCGGATGTCCTTTTTTTTTGGCCGGTGCAGTATGTTTGTCGACCGAGTGGCAATTGACGTGCAAGCAGGTAATGGGGGCGACGGCTGTTTGAGCTTTCGTCGCGAAACTTATGTCCCGCACGGTGGTCCCGACGGCGGAGACGGCGGAACCGGCGGGAGCATCCATATTGTCGCCGAAGAGGGGGTCAACAACCTTTCGGCCCTGGCTCACCGCAAACTTTGGAAAGCGGAAAAGGGCGGAAATGGTTCTGGCAAAAACCAGCATGGTAAGAATGGAAAGGATTTTATCATCACCGTTCCCCCAGGCACTGTTATCACGGACGCCGTTCAGGGATTCATCATCAAGGATCTGACGATAACTGGCGACCAGTTCGTTGCAGCTCGTGGCGGTCGTGGCGGTCGGGGTAATGTACATTTCAAATCATCAACCAATCGGGCGCCGCGCGAACACACATCCGGAGAACGGGGCGAACACCGCCGCCTGTTACTCGAACTCAAAGTCATCGCCGATGTGGGGCTGGTGGGAAAACCTAACGCTGGCAAGAGTACGCTGTTGAGTAGGATCACGCGGGCACAGCCAGAGATTGCTGCCTACCCGTTTACTACCAAGCATCCCAACTTGGGGCTGGTACGACTCGACGTCGATCGATCGTTCGTGGTCGCGGACATTCCTGGACTAATCGAGGGCGCGCATGCCGGAATCGGCCTAGGACACGAATTTTTACGACACATTGAACGAGCGGGAATTCTCGTGCATCTGGTAGAACCGACGCCAACTGATGGCACGGAACCGATTGCAAACTATCACACCATTCGGAATGAACTCATTCAATACAATCCGGCTTTTAGCGAGCGCCCGGAAGTGATCGCGGTAACCAAGTCCGAATTGCCTGGCGCGGCTGAAATCTCGCAGCAGCTTGCAGCGGAACTGGGCCGAGAAGTCTTATTAATATCGGCCGTGACTGGCGATGGTTTAAACCGGCTCATGCACGCTATTGCCAGAATGCTGGATGAAAAAGAGGCCGCATGTGCGCGGCCATGATTGCCGTGGATATCGGCAACCGCTCGATTAAGTTGGGCTGGTTCGATGTGCCAGCCGGCGAGGGCCTTCCGCAGCCAACACGCATTCACCAATACCCCACAGCGAGCGATCCCGCAGAGTGCGTGGCCTTCGCGTCAAGCGAACCGGTCCGCTGGCGGGTTATCAGTGTGCATCGTGATGCTCAGGACCGGTTGTCTGCCTGGGTTGCTCATCACCGGCCGCAGGATGAATATCTTCAACTGCACAACCACCAACTTCCCATCACCGTAAACGTACTGTATCCCCAACGCGTTGGTGCCGATCGCCTAGCGGCAGCCGTCGCAGCAAATTGCTTACGTGCCACTAACTCGCCCGCAATTGTTGTCGACGCTGGCACGGCAATCACCGTCGACTTAATTGATGGCGAGGGCGTTTTCCAGGGTGGCGCGATTTTGCCCGGATTGCATTTAGCCGCTTTAGCGCTGGCCGAGAAAACCGATTTGCTTCCGCTGGTGGGAGAGATCGAGCCCAATTCTCCGCCACCCGCTGTCGGAAAGTCCACCGAAACCGCGATCCGCAGCGGCTTATTCTGGGGAAGTATCGGCGCTGTGCGTGAAGTTATTCGGCAAATCGAGCTAGAACTGTTGAGTCGCCCTCAACTATTCGTTACCGGTGGCTGGGCAAATAATATGGCTCATCTCTTGCGGGACGATATTCAGTATGTTCCACATCTGGTTTTAGGCGGCGTCGCCCTAGCAAGCCGCTCGTAGGGCATTGAAGCCTGAATCGCAAGCGATGGAATCGCTCCTGGGCTTGTCCGACGCAAACGCCATCCGGCTTGCCCGGGTGAGGCAAGCTCGGTGGCGAAAAAATCACAGCCTCGGAGTGTGCCTACTACCACGGGTACACAACAGATGGACACGACATTGCCAATCGAAGACGACTCTTGTTGGGTGGCCCTGCTGACACCGCCAGGCCGCGGCGCCATTGCCAGTATTGGGATTCAGGGTGCAAATGCCGCGACCATTATTGCAGGATTCTTCAAGGGAAGCCGTTCTTTCAAAATGCAATCCATGCGTCTGGGCCAGATTGCTTTCGGCCGGTGGACTCACGCAGGCGGTATGACAGAAGACCTCGTCCTGTCAAAAACCTCATTGAATCGATTCGAAGTCCACTGCCATGGAGGTGATGCGGCCGTTAGCGCTGTTCTGCATTCACTGCAGCAACAAGGTGCAATGGTCGTCTCTTGGCCTGATTGGGCATTGCGGAACGGTGGCGACCCGTTGATCGTCGAGGCTCACCAAACTCTTGCTACGATTCGGACCGTTCGCGCGACTGCGATCGTTTTGGCACAAATGCGAGGCCTGTTGCGGTACAGCATTGAAGAAATTATCCAGTTGCTGACCGCTGAAGAGTTTTCCGCGGCACTGATTCGGCTACGCGACCTGGAGCGATATAGCGAACTTGGCCTTCATTTAAGCGAGCCCTGGCGAGTTGTTTTCGCCGGCCCACCAAACGTTGGGAAGAGCAGCTTAATCAATGCACTCTTGGGTTATCAGCGTTCCATTGTGGACGTATCACCCGGCACCACACGCGACGTGGTAACGGCAACGACCGCCTTCGATGGATGGCCTGTCGAATTGGCCGACACCGCCGGGCTGCGTCATACAGACGATGAAGTCGAACATGCCGGGGTCGAACGAACATATCGGGAACTCAAGTCCGCCGACGTGGTGGTTTTCGTTCGCGACGCGTCACGAACCCCGTTCGAATCGCCACCTCCATCCGCGGTTGCACCGAAGGCATTTCTAACCGTATACAACAAAATTGACATTGCAGATAACGCGTTGATCCCTCCCGCAGCACTTGTGACTAACGCCCTAACTGGGTTTGGCATCGCCGAGCTAATCGCCGCAATGGTTACTACTATGGTGTCCGACGTCCCAAAGCCCGATTCGGCTGTGCCATTCACCAGGCGCCAGGCGAAAGCCATCCAGGAGGCGATTCAGGCGGTCGAGTGCCATCGAAGTCAGGAGGCGGCTTTCATTCTAAACGTACTTCTACAGGGCCGCATTGATAGTGGTCAGCAATCTATCTAGACGGACTACTACGGCGTTGACAGTTACTCACTTCATTCACTTCCATGATATACTCGGCTGTAACCGAATTTGGCTCGCCAATTACCCACGCCTTGAGACTCCAAATGCCGTCTTGGCTACCACGAATCCTTTTCTTTTTCTCTGCGCTTGGGTCGAGCGTTGTCGGTAGCGCTCTGGCTGACGAGGATCTGAAAACCGAAAGGTCTCAAGAGTCTCGTCCATTATCCACCTTTGAGGCGGACGTCAAACCCATCCTGGGGGCAAAATGCATCCGATGCCACGGAGAGACTTTGCAGAAGGCCGATCTAGCACTGCACACGTCGGATCGTATTCGAAAAGGGGGTGAATCCGGGCCAATCATCGAGCCTGGCAAGTCCGCGGAGAGCTTGCTATTCGAAATGATCCACAGTGGCGAAATGCCACCGGACAAGAAGAATCCTCTGACGGATGTCGAAGTAGAAATCGTCCGCAGGTGGATCGACGCCGGTGCTCAGTTTGGCGATGAAACTGTGCGTTCCCAGCCCGAAGTCACACAACACGACATCTTGCCGATCTTGCTGCTGCGTTGCACGGCTTGCCATGGTCGGACTAAGCGAGAAGGAGAACTCGACCTACGTAGTCGGGCAGCCATGTTGAAGGGTGGCAAGTCGGGGCCGGCTTTGGTACCCGGCGATCCAAACCAAAGTCTGATTCTGAAACGCATTCACGCCGAAGAGATGCCGCCCAGGCAAATGCTGGTCGAAGCGGCGGTCAAGCCGATGGAGGCAGAGGAGGTTTCGAAGCTCGAAGGATGGATTACGATTGGCGCGCCGGAAGTCGCTACCCCTGTGGACTTGGCGGGTACCGCCGACGATCCGTTGGTCAAAGCCACAGATCGTGATTTCTGGTCGTTCCAGAAGCCGCAACTGGCGGCCGCTGGAGAAGTCGCCGGTCGAGACTTGCTGCGAACCCCAACTGACGCGTATGTGATCGAGAAACTGGAAGCAAAAGGGCTCACGCTTAACTCCGAAGCGGACCAACTTACACTTCTCCGCCGCGTATCGTTT
>JANNPR010000800.1:0-7271 GCA_031400345.1 Planctomycetota bacterium
AGCGAGCGGTAACGAATTGTGTAAATTTTAACGCCATTTACTTGTACTCCACGGGGCCCGACATTTACCACAATGGTTCCTTTACATACCAGTCGTTCGGTCAAATCGAACAACTAGAGCGGACATCCGTTGGCCGTTTTAAATTTTCAAATCTAGCCCGGCAGTCTTCGCATTAGAGAATCTGGGATCGCGTTTGCGATTGCGTCATAGATTTGAGTCCCAAGCCGCTCGCTCATCGTGCGTTCGGGTTGGAACACCGGGCCCACTAATGTTTGACCAAGTAGGACACCCAGGCCAATTCCCAGGCCGAAAACGACCATCATCGAGGAAATCGGATACTCGCCGACCATCTGTTTCGATTGTTGAATAGTCGACTGTGTTTGACCGGATCGAACCTGATCGGTTTGCGTTTCCTCGGATTGTCTGTGACCGTTCGGGGATTTCTGGTTTTGTTGTTTCATCATTGAAATTCCTCCGGTTGGACCGCCTTGTTATTCGACTAACGCGTTCGCATACATAAGCTAACTAATACTCCGACAACAACGCCGACACCAAATACAACTGCTACCGATTCCACAGGACGTTCTTTCACGAACTTTTCCGTTTCCTCGTAACCTTGCTGCACTTTCTCTACGGCGTGCTTAGATGTTTCCTGGAGCGTTTCAGAAGCTTGATGTGCGTACTCTCGGACTGCTTCCGTCGCTTGTGAAATCGTGGAAGCACCGTTGGAGCTTACTTCTTCTAAATATTTCTCGACCATGTTGCGAGCCTCACCAGTTTTACGTTGAATCATTCCCACGAGTTGATCGACGTTACCATCAAAACTTTGCAACTCGTCACTTGTTAATTGACCCCACTTGGTTCGGAGTTTTCCTTTGATTTCGTTCCAATTGCCTTGTAGTAACTGCTGATTGACCATTTCTTCTTCCTTGTACTTCTTTGCCAACGCTACTGTATTTTTTCAGAGGCCATTCGGACCACTCTTCAATGCTGACTTGGCGTGCAACCCGTATGCCAACGTTCGAATTTCTAACCTCACGTCATGTGAGTCGATGCGCAAGCTGACTAAGAATTTTATAGCCGGTGCTATGGAAGGCGATATGCGTTGAAGGCACGGATCGCGTTCCGAATAGACAGTTTTGATGACGATTGTTTAGGTTTAAGTAGACAACCGCATCATTCCCTGACGCTAGACGTTCTGCGACACCCTGACAGTGCAGAGTTCGCGCTGCGTCAACTTGTCAGTTACTACACGCCACTGTTACCAAAAATGCGTATTTACGCACATTTCTTAAATTGGCATTCTTTTTGCGTCTTGTTTACCGTTCTACGTCTAGTTTTCGTTGAATTCTTTTGTCTGCTTAGCCGTTCAGCCCTCTGAGAATTCAGAGAAACTAGTTCTACGTATTATTATGGATGACCGCTGCTGTTCCGTGACGGGAATTCATAGAGTAGTTTGCGTCGACAACCCTGTTTAAAGGAGAAAACTCATGCTCGGAACAATCCTCTTAATCGTGTTGGTGTTGCTACTCCTTGGGGCGATTCCAGCGTGGCCCCACAGTCGCTCATGGGGCTATGGCCCGACCGGCGGATTGGGTCTAGTTCTGACCATCGTTCTTATCCTCGTGCTGATGAGAGCCATTTAGATGGTGAAAGGAGTAATCGGAAACTCAAGCGTCGCCCTTGACGCATGTTGGGAATCGCCTGCCAACAACGTTACCTGGCGGCGAACGGATGCCCGCTAGGTTTTTGGTTTGGCGTCTGGAAAGCGGGCCGATTTCTTCGAAGCATCGACCCCCACAAACTGGGAGGCTGGCGCAAATTGGTTTGTCACTGCCGTGCCCAGGGGTCGCTGGATGGTGGAATAACGAGCAGCTGCCGGACGTGAAGGAATTTACTTCCGCAGAAGAAGCGAAACTTCCGTTGCACGTAAAGAATTAAACCCCACCTAACTCTCCGAATTGCCGTAAGTGGGCAGGCACCAAGTAAACGTCAACCCACGTCTCCTCTTAAACACCGCATGCTAAGTCCGTGGCGCACAGTTTGCGAGTGAGCTACAATATAGCCAGTTTCGGGGATAAAACTGTCGATAGGCAACACGGCAGCTGCCTAAAGGGTGAATACTGCATGCTTACCTGAGCGTTAAGCATTCACCATTCATTGGGACAATTTGTCGTCTGCGTCACGTTGTCGCACTTAGGTTAGTGCCTTATGATTAGCGGCCTTTCGGGCTTTGAAGTTGGCCACGTGTTTGCTTGTCGACACTGACAAGCTGACCAGCCCAAAGTTTAAGGTTTAACCCTGTACTACAACTCGGCACGAACTGAATATGCAAATGTGACCTGGCGGGCGGAGGAAAAAGCTCGTCGAACGTAGGAAGCTGAAGTCTGTTAGCAGAGGGGAGGCGGAGCTATCCGACGGGTAGTTCCAGCAATGCGTCACGATAATCAATTTGAAGAACGCAAAATTTGGCTCGCGTACGCGGTCTTATCCGTGCCGTTAATTCTCCTGTTAGCAAATTGTGTTCGTGGTGCGTACTACGATTTGCACACGATCAGTATGACAGCCCTAAGCACAGAAACTTCCCGGTTGAGATCCCAGGTGATTCGCCATGCTAGTTATTTGGAAGCGGTACCGGAGCTTGAAGTAGACGCATCACCGGGGCAGTCGGTGCTGAATGAGCCTTTTTTTCAAAGTCGTTGGGACTCGATCGTCAAACAGAAAAACGAACGTCTGTACGCGGCAATTGTCGATGCCGAGGGTAACATTGTTCGACACACGGACTCTTCCGTCGAGGGGAAAAAACTGGAACCTGGTTGGTACGACGTAGCAATCAGCGAGGTTGGTCCTGATGTTGTCCAAGTATCGAAAAGTCTGCTTTCCAAAGATGTACCTGCGTTTGATATACGTGTGCCGCTTAGTGTGAATGGCTACTTCGTTGGAGAATATCACGAAGGTTTAGAGAGGCGTACTTTCGATGCCAAGGTGACGGCACTGCAAAGTAATGTATACAAGAAGTGGGCGTGGGTGCTGGGCTTAGTAATCGCGATAGATTGCGCCGTAGGATATACCTTGTTTACGCTGGCTCGGCGCCATATTAGTGTGGTTCGCGCCGTAGAGTGTGGGGCTCGAGGTAGGGCCGTGCAATTAAGTCAGATTGCAGCCGGGCTAGCGCACGAGATTCGCAATCCTTTACATGCCCTGCGCATTAATCTATATGCCTTGCGGCGGTCGCAGACCAGCAAGGTACAGTTACCCCCGGAAGAGCTCGCCGCAACGATTGACGAATCGAACCGAGAAATCGACCGCTTGGAAGGATTGATGCGTGACTTGATCAGTTTTACGACATCCAATGGTGGTCAGCGATCAGACGTGGATTTAAGTAACGAGCTGCGAGCCACGTTGAGTCTAATGAACGAAGACATGCGGCATAAGCAAATCGAAGTGCAGGCGGAGGTCCCGCCACAGTCGATTGCTGTTTCCGTGGACCCAGCACAATTACGCCAGGTGTTAGTGAATTTGCTGACATTCGCTCAAAATAGCGTCGGCCCAAATGGGCGGATCGACGTTAGTTTGTCGCGGTGCAATGGCCAGGCCGAAATTATCATTGGCGATTCTGGGCGAACACTCTCCGATAGTCAGCGGGCTCGAGTGTTTGAGCCCTTTCAAGCGTCAAAGGAAACAGGTTCCGGTCTGGGGTTGGCATTGGTCCGCAGTTTTGCGGAAGGCGCTGGCGGGAAGGCGGAATGCAAAGCGAAACAGCCCGCCGGCAATCTTTTTCGCATTTTGATACCTCAAGCAGAGGTTGTCCGTGAGGGATAAAGATCAATGAAGTTAAAACCTACAATCTTGGTCGTAGAAGATAAACAAAGTGACCGTGAGGCACTGGTAAGGCTATTGCGCCAGGAAGACTACAACATAACGCAGGCAGCCAGTCCGGATCAGGCCATGGCGTTTCTCACAGAACCAGTTGACTTAATTGTCAGCGACCTTTTGATGGGAGAAAACAGTGGCATCGACTTATTGCGATTTTGGAAAGGACGCCGGCCAGAAACGCCATTCATCATGACAACCGCACACGGCGATGTGAGTACCGCCGTCGAGGCCATGAAATTGGGTGCCGCCGACTACCTCACAAAACCGGTCAACCCTGATGAACTTTTGATTTTGATCGAGCGGTGCTTGGAGTTTCATCGCAAAGACGAAACGATTCGGCAGCTTCAAGAGCGGTTAGACGAGCGTCTTGGATTTGAACGGATAATAGGCGTCTCGAAAACCATTCTGGATGTATTCGACCAAGCTCGACGCGCTGCTCCGACGAATTGCACGGTCCTAGTGACTGGGGATTCGGGAACTGGAAAGGAGTTGATTGCTGAAGCATTGCATCAGAACAGTCCTCGACGGTCCGGCCCATTTGTTACCGTGAATATGGCTGCTGTTCCTGAGCATTTGGTTGAGAGTGAACTCTTTGGTCACGTAAAAGGATCGTTCACCGGTGCCACCGCAGCTCGCATCGGAAGGTTTGAAGCGGCGGACGACGGCACATTATTCATCGATGAGATTGGTGACTTTCCTTTGCCGTCGCAGGCCAAGCTTTTGCGGGTCCTGGAAAACCATATCATCACGCCCATCGGCAGTAACGATGATAAGCAAATTAATGTTCGAGTTGTCGCCGCCACAAGTTGCCGTCTGGAAGAGATGGTCAAGGATCGCAAATTTCGGGAAGATTTGTTTTATCGGCTGAATGTCGTGACCATCCATTTGCCTCCACTGCGTGAGCGTCAGGAAGACATCCCTCTCCTGATTGCTTTCTTTCTGAAGGCCTTCGCAGCCACTTACGACAAACCGGATATAGAAATGGATTCCGACTTAATGCATTTTTTGGAGACGTTCGCCTGGCCGGGCAATGTCCGCCAGCTTCGCAATTGCCTGGAGAGCATGGTTGTCCTGTCGCGTGACAAGCGGCTGACACTCGATGATCTACCCGCCACCCTCGAAAACGACCCCCTGATCAGCAATGGACAGTTCGTTTCCAGTCGCAAATCACTCATTGACCAGCAACGTGAAATGGTCGAAAGAACTTTGGTAGAGTGCAAAGGCAATCGCACTCGCGCGGCCGAGGCACTTGGAATATCCGTTCGCACGCTGCAACGCAAACTTAAGGCGTGGGGCGCGGACAATTCAGAACCGGTCTCCACAGATGCGGATTCAGCGCACGTAGGATTTGCTCACTCGCCACTCGGTAAAGGAGACTTGCCATGAACCCGGCTACAGCTGACGAAGTCTTGAAAGACTCGATGGCCAAGCTTGAGACCGCTTTAATTACACCCCTGGTGTCGGGCGAGCTGGCGGCTTGGGTTACTACCGCCCAGCAAGCGTCCGTTGATTTAGGCGCTGAGCTGAGTCAGTTTACAAAGATGGTTTTACACACTCAGTATGCTGAAATCGGTAAGATGGATGCAGAACTGCTCTCGAAGGTCGAACAGATGATTGGCGAAGACGAAAAACTGCTTGCCGATTTCGAATTATTCAATAACGAGTTAGGGGATCTTGCGCGCCGCGTACCGCAGGTAAAGAACGATGAAGGCAAGACCAATGATCAGCGTTCGCGAGTCGAGCAGCAGGGAACCTCTCTAATCTTGCGGATTAAGAAACAGCAAACCGCAGCCACCACCTGGTTGTCCGAAGCCTTTAATCGCGACCGTGGTGTCGGCGATTAACGATTCCATTCAGAACTATTGAAACCAAAAGAACAGCGAATGGAATTTTCCATCCGCTGTTAGTTTTGATCACCGAAGCGTAATTACCAGCCTCCATTAGAAATCAAATACAGCAAAACAAGAATCGGCAATGGAAGGCCGACTACCCAGAGAAAATCCCAGTCGCGCTTTCGCATCATTGAACTATCCATCACATCACTCCTCTCCGTCCATTCGGCGGGCGTTTCGGCGGCGAACCGTCACGCATACCGTGGCCGCGGAACGATTAACCTTCCGTTTCCACCTCTTCGACTTCGGAGTCCTCATTTTCAGCGTCAATATTCACAGTATTGACCGCGATTTGCGTTAATTTTTCATCGGCAGCCTTCTCTTCGTCGAGAGTTTGCTGGAGTAATTCAGCCGCGTCCGTATGACCGAGTTGTTCTGCAAATGTACGGGCGCAACCATAAGCTGCGATTTCGTAATGCTCTACCCGCTGAGCCGCGCAGATGATGGCACAATCACGCACGTCATCTTCCATGTCTTCCTCTAAAACTTTTTTGCCTTCTTCGATCAATCCTTCCATGGCCACGCATTTAACGCCCCGTGTACTCTCTTCGAATTCGGCGAAAATGGATTCTAGCCGTGTTACCTGCACCTCGGTCTCATCCAGGTGCTCTTCCAGCGCCGTTCGAAGTTCTTCGTTGGTGCATGCCTTTGCCATCTTCGGCAGTGCTTTCATAAGCTGTTTTTCCGCGCTATAGATATCCTTTAGCTCGTGGATGAACAACTCTTGTAAATTCTCGATTTTCATGGTTAATTCCCTTCTACTATTGAAAAGACTGTGAATCGCTTGTGCGTCGCACGCTGCGACGATACCGATTCTTAAGGCAAATCACGTGCCTATCTCAGGGGCCAGTCTTTTCGAAGCGAGTGGGCTAGCAGAATGCGCGACTTCTCGAACTTCAGTGCTCTGACGGTTTGGCGGTAGTGTCGTTTATACGACAAATCTGTCACCGCTGCCGGACCGTCAGCTTATCGCCGACGGGTGCGTTATGCGGCACAACTTTTGCGACGTGAATGACGTGCTTTGCAGACCTTCAGGAGTCGCTAAGCGAATGGGTGAACTACTCTACACACAGGAGATGATCCATGGCGGACAAACGAAAAAACACGCAATCGAAGGAGCCGTCAGAGCGGCAACGCGAGGCAGCAAACCTCGATCCAATCACCAATGAACCTGGGGCGCATCCTGTCGGAACGGGTGTAGGTGCCGCGCTCGGCGGTGCAGCTACAGGTGCCGCGATCGGCGCAATTGGTGCGGGCCCGATCGGCGTTGCGGCAGGCGCAATTGCAGGCGCAGTGATCGGCGGTCTCGCAGGTCACGAAGTCGCCGAGCAAATTGATCCGACGCTGGAACACGCCTATTGGCGCACCAATTTTCGCGATAAGGATTACATCACAGACGATGAGGCGGAATACGAACGCTATGCTCCGGCCTACCAATACGGCTGGGAGAGTTATGGAAAACATGGACGCTCGGCAGAAGGTGCCAGAACGTTCGACGACGTG
>JANNPR010000835.1:0-3447 GCA_031400345.1 Planctomycetota bacterium
TGTAATTGAAATGCCCCTGGCCGCGGCCGGTGCCGTCCTCCGGAAGCAGAAAACCGGTGAGCACGTTGGGCGGCAATGATGTAGTCGGGTCGATCGAAAGAAAACGCGCGAAGACTTGGCCCGTATCGGAGTGGAGGCCTATTTCGATTTGCACGTTGAAAATTTTCCCACCTGAGGCCACCGGAACGGTGGCTTGGTGATACTGTCGATGCTGAGGGACTAGGATCACCGTGTCACCGAAGCCAATCTCGGTGAGTTCAAAAGTGTCCCTGTCCAGATTCGAGTTAAGCTGGTTGCGGATTTCCACCTCCTGGGCCGGCGCGGTGGCCGTCGCATCGTTTTCGAAGTCGACGCGATACGAGATTGTGATAGGAGCGATAAAGCCTGCAGTGCCGTAACCGGCCGGGCCGGTCAGCGCGTTAGGATCCATCGAATTCACAGTTGAGCTAGAACCGCCACCTCCATTACTCCCACCCTCTGGAACGGGCGGATCCCCTTCACCACCGCCCGATGGCGGTGGTGATGGCGGTGGTGATGGTGGTGGTGGTGGTGGTGGCGGTGGTGGTGAGATCATTAAGCATAAGTCGTAAGACTCGTTCACAAGAACGGCTCGATCCACGGAAGCTTCGTACTTATCAACGGCACGCTTAAATGAATCCTCAAGCTGTGACACGGAGTAAACCGCATCACCAACCATCTCGACATCCTTTACGATAAACTCAGCAATTTCAGCAATGAGTGCCGCTACTCCGGTTGCAATTCCAAAAGCGCCTGGAATTCCTCTAACCACATCGGGAAACTTTGCAAACTGTAAAAACAAGTTGATAGACTTGGTGGCTGAATTAATCGCCTTCGTTGCCTTTACTTGAGTGTCGAAGTTTGACTGTACAGCCTGCTCGGCGGATGGCCACGCCAGTTCCCTCGCAATTTCGCCAAATATATCCCTCGAGAGTTCAAAGAAATCATGGAAGAATTTCACTGCCTCCGTGATTGTTTCCCTCTCAGTCGGCAATTTGATAACGCCTGATGCCGCCACGAGCAATGCTGAAGCTTCTATAAAAAGGAGCCCGGCTGTTGCACCCAATCCAAGAGCCTTAAGTAATGTGAGCCCGATTACACCTCCGGCCCCCCGAGCAGCCGTATTCATTGCCTCCTGAGTTATTGCGACATCGTCCCAATTTTGTTGTTCTACGATGACAGCTTGGACGACGTTTTGCAGTTCCTCGCTACATTCCGCGTGGTCCCCTATTGGATTAATATCCCCGACAGTTACCTCGTTTGGAGAACGTTTGTAGGTCGGAAACAACAGCTGCCCCAGCCAACCTTGGCCAAATAACAAATCGACCAGTCCACCGGATGAAGAACTGCCAGAACTAGCCGGATCAATTCGGCCCAGATCCACTGTGGTGCCCACCGGTATCGACACGGCAAGAGTCTTTGGCGTGACTTCTCCCGGAATTCGAATTTCAAGACTGAGTTCTTCTCCCGATGCAGTATTAATGGAGAACGAACCGTCAACAGCGCTAGTCGCCATGCCAAGAACATGCTTGGCCGCATCGACTATAGAAACTTCTGCGTTACCAATGACGGCGTCCAAAGGATCAACGACAACGCCCGTTAGCCGAGTTGTGCTCGCCTCCAACGTGATCGGGGAAAGTGTGAGCGGACCCTCCACATGGATACCGGTTTGCAGACTTGTCTGGAATCCGTTCGCAACGACGACCAGGTCATACGTTCCAGGCGAAACTCCAGCTAACTTCAAACTTCCGTCCTCAAGCGTGGTCGTCTCAATGCGAACTTCCGGACGGCTTGCGTCCTGGAGCGTGACTGAGGCGGATGGAATGGGCGAAGCATTCGGACCTACCACATGGCTTTGCAGGACATAACCGCTGAGAAACGAAATCAGGTTGCCTTGTGCGTCATACTGATAAATGTCCTGTTTTCCGTCGGGATACTCGACTGCGGTCAATGCATCCTGGTTGACAGCTTGGTCTCCGTTTCCGTAGGTGTATGTGATGGTTCTGCCATCGGCCTGCGTCACGCTGAGAAGGCGATCATTGATAGCGTCGTAGGTATACCTGGCCGAAAGGCCCGTCGAATCGACGATGCTTGTGACCCGTCCAAACTCGTTGTAATTGAATACCAGGGATGGGCCTGAAGAATGGGTCAGGCGGCTAAGCCGATTTTCAGTGTAAGCAGCTGTGATTCGATTACCCGCCCTGTCTTGTACGAAATCCACATTGCCGTTTGCCCCAAACCTGGTCACAACGCCGCTGGGTTGCTGAAGGGAGAAAACTCCTCCCCCGAAAAAGGTGAGCGTGGTACCTGGCGGGCTGAAATACTGATTAGTGGATCGGCGGTCTGGCTCAAAGCGAAGCTCTTGGCCGTCCATTGTCGAGATTACGACAGCTCCATCAGGCTCCTTAATAAGGCTTCTTCCCCAAGCACTCGTCACGGCCCAACCTTTTCCGAAAAGACCGTCATTTTGGCGGCCTTCGATGGTCGGCACGAATGTCCTCGCGATGGTCAGAGATAATTCTGGGATCCAGGCACTGACATCGGAGGTGGCGGCGAGGTTTCCATACTTCGTTTTGGCATTGGCCGCTTGGAGCAGGCCGTGCCAAAGTTTCCTTACGTCATATTCGTTCCGACCTTGGTAGCCGAGATAAGCTGCCAACAATTCGAGATTGGCAACGTAACCGCCCCAAGTGTCGCCAACTTGGGACGTCAGGTTAGTAAACACCGTATCCCAGGCTTCACCACTGATGCTCGAAGGTCGTAGATCTTCCTTTAATGAGGGCCAGTTAATGGGCGTTAGGTCATCTGGACTGTGCGTCGTGAGATTGAAGATGATCGGTGGGCGAGAGAAATTCCACTCACCGCTCAACCAACCCGCATAATAGACCGGTATGGAAACGGACTCGCCTGGCTGCAAGATGCCAGGTGTGGCGCCGCTGGCCAGAATCTGCACTGTCTGACTGTAACCCTCGGGAGTAGCCGAGGTCCAAAAGCCGGACACGACGCGAGAAGCGTCAAGGGTCAATAGTGCTCCTGCCCTACCGTTTTGTGTCGCGGTCAATACGAGTACTGGAGCAGGCATTGCCGCATTCCCCGTATTGCTGTACTCGACGTAAATGGTTGCAGAAATGTGGAAGCCAATGGGATTAGGGACGATCAGGTTCGTGACGAGTCGAGGTTCGCCTCCCTCGACCATCGTGAATCCGGGCAGAGTTGCCGTGCTACCGCCTGACTTTGTCACGAGAACGGCGTAGCTTCCTCCGGGAACAGTTCCAGCAAGCAGAGTTGCTGTCAATTTGCTTGGCGAAATGAGACTGACGTTGGTCGCCGGAAAGATCGTCCCATCGACAGCGACGAAACTTACCTGAGTCCCTAAATCGAACCCGGCGCCAGAGAGAACCAAGTTGGTGTCGGTGTTATTTCCATGAC
>JANNPR010000856.1:0-1972 GCA_031400345.1 Planctomycetota bacterium
TCAACAACTCTTCAGGCAGTCCCTGACGTGTTTGCGGGTCTTGAACTAAGAGCAGATGCAAGGACGGACTGGTGGCAAATCGCCGGACATCGGACCAACGAAGCAGTGGATAAAGCAAGTCCGGTTCCATATCGCACTCGATCTCCGGCAACAGGCTCTTGCCCATCCGCGACGCATTTTTCACTCGTACCAGAGAACCGGTTCGTTCCAAAACGTCGAGCCAGTAAACGCCGTTCGCACCTCCCGTGTTGGCACCTAAACGGGCTTGATACGCGGCAGGCGCGCTAATCGACCGCAATCGATCGGAGCAGTCCGACCAACGAATGTTCCAAGGCGATGATGGTCGATCGGGTTCCATGGGGGCAGCAGAAAGCTTTTCGATGTTAGCGGTATCTGAGCCCGGCGAATCGGCATCGATGGAATTCCACACATAGTAGTCCACCGGAAATTCGGTGGTGTGTCCCTTTTCCACCACGACCACGCTGGTCCAGTTCGCGGCCCCCTCAAACGGCTTTATTCGCACCATGTCATCGACCCGCTGCACCGCCAGCGGAGTTCCGTGTTGTCCAATTTGAAATCGACGAAACCCGTCTCCGGCACCCTTGCTCTGCAGCAGCGTTTGAGTCATTACAAGAGCCAGCCGGCCTCCGGATGGCAGCCAGCGGTCCGCCGCCGCGTAGAACATCAATGCGGATAAATCTTTCTTGCCCCCGCCATGACGGGCTGCATTGCCGGACAGAGAAAAGAGGCCGTAATGTTCCCAGAGCGATTTAGTTGCCTCCCGGTATTCACGTGGTAAATGATCCCAGGCAATCCATGGTGGATTTCCAGCGATCAAATCAAATTGCCCAATCGGCGGCGGCTGCAACAGCGAATCGCATTCATACACCGGCACCTCGATCGATTCGTTCGGTGTCAACAAATCACTAATCGCAACTAAGTAGTTTGCTCGCGCAGCTATCACCGCCAAAGGATTGCGATCCATCCCCACAATGTTCGAAAGAATGAGCTCTCGCACCGACCGCCTCACCGTTGCGTCGAGGGGAACCGATCCGCCGAGTAGTCGTCGCCGCATGCGTTGGATCGTAGCAATCAGAAATATTCCCGACCCACAGGTTGGATCAAGCAACCTCTTATCCGGTCCACCGTCAGCCCCTAGAACGTCCAGCACATGTTCGACCATCCAGCGAGGCGTGTAGTACTCTCCTAACTGGTGACGCACCGCTTTGGGAATCAGGGCGTGATAGAGATGCTGCAACAGGTCGTCACAGTGTTCGAACACCATTCCGTCCATGACGTCCTGAATTGCGAGTCGAATAGGCTGCTGGGACTCCCGAATCAGGGGATGCGAGCTGAGCGTCGTATACCACCATGAACCGTTGCGGGTTGATTCCGGTTGCTCGACGTGAATGCGATTGGCTAACGTTTTCAGGATCGAGTCCGCGCAGGCTGCGTAATAACTCTGCAGTGCGAATAGCCCCTGTTCGTAGGAAACGGAATAGGGGACATCACCAACTTTACGCATCACAGATCGGGACAACGCGGTGGACAAATCCACTAAGCTCTGCCGAGCAAAGTCTGTCTGAGAAAGGTACTCGGAGAATGCACGGGATACCGCAGAATGCTGAACCTGTAACTCGCCGACTACCGAATGCAAATAACGGCGGGCCGTTGGCGTTCGAGATCCCAGCCGGGTCAGCATGATTTCACCCGCGTCAGGCGAAGCCATCGGCTTCGCAATCCGAGACGCTGTCTTGGGGCTGCTAGCTTTGTCTCTTTTCAAGGGAATCTCACGTTACGGGTGAAGGGTGGAGGGGCATCCTGGCCCCTACCATGTCCTGAACCAAAATCGCATACCATGTCCTGACTTCACCTTTCACCTTTCACCTTT
This sequence comes from Planctomycetota bacterium, assembly GCA_031400345.1. Taxonomy (GTDB): domain Bacteria; phylum Planctomycetota; class Planctomycetia; order Pirellulales; family Pirellulaceae; genus JANNPR01. The sequence goes on from JANNPR010000856.1 coordinate 1,892, forward strand.
CACCCTTCACCCTTCACCCTTCACCCTCCACCCGTAACGTGAGATTCCCTTGAAAAGAGACAAAGCTAGCAGCCCAAAGAC
>JANNPR010000874.1:0-1968 GCA_031400345.1 Planctomycetota bacterium
GTGTATTGGGCGAAAGACTCGGTGCGGGTGAATTGTCTTAGTCCCGGTCCGTTTCCCAGCGAGAAGGCGCCATTGGAAATGGTCGAACGACTTTGTAGCAAGAGTCCTATGGGCCGCATGGGACAGGCCAGTGAGCTCAAAGGTGCCATTGTGTTTCTGGCCAGCGATGCAAGTAGCTACATGACAGGCCAGAACCTAGTCATCGACGGCGGTTGGACTGCCTGGTAAGAGTCAACCGGTCAGTAGACATCTTTGAGATAGCGCTGTTCTTTGGCCAGACCTTGTAGCCACGCTTTTGCATCGGTCGCTGACTTACCGCCATGCGCGATCGCGATCTCGTGGAGAGCCCTTTCTACGTCCGGTGCCATGTTCTTCGCGTCGCCGCAAACATAGAGAAAGGCGCCTTGTTTCAGCCACTGCCATATTTCGGCACCCTGTTTTAGCATGCGGTCCTGTACGTAAATTTTCTGGAACGTATCGCGGCTGAAAGCGAGGTCGAGCCGTGTTAGCAAGCCACTGCGCTGCCAAGCCTCGATTTCGTCCGCATACAGGTAGTCGAAGTTGCGGTATTGATTGCCGAAGAACAGCCAGTTCTTCCCTTGTGCCCCGATTGCTTCACGATACTCGAGAAAGGCCCGGAACGGCGCAACTCCAGTGCCGGGGCCGATCATGATCATCGAGGTGCTGGGATCCTCTGGCAACCGAAAGCGATGTGCAGGCTGGACGAACACGCGAACGGGATCTCCGGGCAGGCTGCGCACACCCAGGAAGTTGGACGCGACCCCATGAAACCATTTGCCTTGTGATTCATAGCGCACCACGCCCACGGTCAAATGCACTTCGCCAGGATGCTTCTGGAGTGCCGAAGAAATGGAATAGAGTCGGGGCTGAAGCTGGGCGAGGGTACCGACGAAGTCGGCAAGCGCGGGCCGAGCTGACCGAAAGCGAATGAGCACATCAGGGACATCCATCGCAGCCAGAAATTCGTCGGCGCCAGCGTTAAGCAGCTTTGCTAGGTATTGTGCCTCGTCTGAGTTCGTGGCGCAGGAGGCGAGGAGTGCTAACAACTGCGAGCGGGGACGTGTTAGCGCATAGTCGGTGAGGAGCGCTTGGCGAAAAGCCTTCTGGGTGCCGTCCGCAGTGAAAACCGGCTCGTCACCCGAAGCCGTAAGGAGGTCGAGAACGCCATCCACAAGCTCAGGAGGGTTCTCCGGCCAAATTCCCAGCGCGTCGCCCGGACGGTACGTGAGGTCGGACCCTTGTAGATCAATCACGACGTGCCGTGTGTCCTTAGGCGCTTCAGGATGCGTCAGGCATCGGCTTTCCTTGAGCTTCGCTTGATAGGGACGTCTACGAGAATAGCAGGTAGTGCCTGCCTGTGGTTTTAGTTCGGGCTGGGATGTCGCAAAACTCGTGGTGGTGGTAGCGGTCGGCGCTGCGGGCGGCGACTGCACTAGCAATCTCAACATCTTGGCCGTTTCGCCGCCGCCTGGCGAACAGCGGGTGAGATCTTTCTCTTCCCCGCGCGCAATGGCTTCGGCATAGGTCTGACAGATATAGCCGCAGGCGCCACAATCGAGCTGCGCCATGGCCGCCATTAGCTGCCGCTTTTGGGGTTTGTCCACGGCTAAGGCCATTCGGTCCTCGATCGCGATCGAGGCATCGTGCCATGGGAACTCTTCTTCCATGACTGACGCGGCGGGGGGAACCATGGTCGCTACCTGACTGGCGATTGCCATGCCATCACAGCCGCGACCGTCCGCCATATTAAATAGACCGGCGAAGAAACCATTCAGCCAGGCGCGCTGCTCGGCATTGAACGGAGCGGATTCTGGGATAAGCGAAATGGACATCGTGGACCTTTCCAACAAATTACTAGCCAGGATTATTGAAGCAAGTGTGCCACGTCTGGCTGCCGCCGAATTACGGTTGGACGTACGACAACGCTACTTTCGGCGGCAAGCCAGT
>JANNPR010000269.1:0-4001 GCA_031400345.1 Planctomycetota bacterium
GCGTGCTACCGCCGCCCAAAAATGTGTATCAGAATCGTGTTATTAGGCACACTCCGTGTGCCTTCATTTTTTTAGTTGCCACACTCCGTGTGCCTTAACGGCACACGGTGTGTGCCTACTACATCGGAGCGAGCTAATTTAGGACTTGCTTGAACGAACCGGGTGAAAGAAACGGAACGGGTCCGGTCTGAAAATGCTCGGGCGCGTTCTTTTGATAGTACACCTCGCCGGCATGTTTCAGATTCAATTGGCCTTGCACCGAAATTTTTCCCTCCGAGACTACCATGCCGGTCACGGATGGCGAATTCGCGAAATCGATATCCAGTTGCGAGTAGATAATGCCGGAGAATTCGGACGGGTACGTGTCGAGCAGGGTGGTGTTCGTTACCCCTCGGTGCGGCGTTCCGGCCGGATTCAGATTGGCGTTGATTTGTCCCTCGTCGATTGGGTTTGAGTTTGTTTCAATGCTCAGCACTTGGTTACTGACGATCAAAGGATAGGTGGGCGTAATCGGATTTGGTTGGGGTATTACGGCCGGCGAGCAACAGAGACTACCGTGTAGCTTCGAGGCAGCACCTTGGTTGAGAAGCACTAACACGCCTTCAATACGACAATCTCGTACACTGATTTTTTTGTTGCCGCAATCAATTTTGTAAACACCTTGGGCGTTTGTCTGAGGACCGAATGGATTACTGGCCGGACTTAGCACTCTGCGGTGCATCGCGTAGTGGCTTGCAGGCGCATCAGCAATTTGAACCATGTATTGGTCGACGTGAAACGTACGGTTGAACGTTGACTCCAAACTGAAACGTGCGCTGGTCAGCGTCCCGGTCCAGGTAATCGGCGTTGTGAATTTCAATTGAGTCCAAGTCACTGCGGGAACCGCGACCAAACTTGATTTGTAGTCAACGGGAACCCCTCCACTACTTGTGATGTTGGCGACTAAACAAAAACTATCTGCGTCTAACATTCCGGGAATAAATATCCAAGCGCTGATCGTGTAGGTCTCGCCACTTTGCAACTTCGAGGTAGCATCTTGGATGGGACCTGAGTTTTTATCGAGGCGAGCGTTGACAAGGAGTGAACTGATTCCGGTGAATGCATTTGCTGCGGAAGTGACGATCACGCAATTGCTGCCCGTCCAGCCGGTTATTCCGTTCTCGAAATCCCCGTTCGTGATTTGATCCGCGTCCCAAAACGGCAATTGATTGATGTCGATGGCCGTCGCAAGACTGTCGTAATAAGGGATCAGCGATGCGGCGTTTGGAAGTTGTCTGAGGGGCTGATTGCCGATCGTGGTCCCATTGTAAGTACCGCCGCCGGAAAACACGCCCAGGCTAGATTTCACGTCCGCATTGATTTGGCTCGTGCCATTGGCGTGGATGTCACCGCCAGCGCTTAAGAAGGTCGCGCTATTTACGGTCGCGTTAATAAATGTCAATTTGCCACCGGCGTATAGTGCGCCTTCTAGGCAGTTTAGTCCTGGGCGATGAAAGGCGACTTCACACTGCACTTTGTGCATCGCTGGCCCGCTCTTACCGGTCGACGTAAGCCGCACCGGATGGTACGCGGAATTCGTCAGGTTGCTATCAATTGGATCGACCCCGTAGAACCCGTATGTTCCTTGGCCCAAGGGAAGATCGGAATTCCAGGTGTTGCTCGCCATCTTGGTCCGCCAAGCCGAGTCGTTTGCGATTTGGTACAAACCCATTTGTGCCCCGGCGCGGGCGTTAAACTGTGCCCGGTATGAGTCCACGGAGTCGCTACGGAGCGACCGCTCAACGCGTACTGTCGTAAGAGCCGCCAAACCCAGCGTAGCGATCACCAAGGAGGTGCCTAGCACGATGATGTAGATTGTACCCCGACGTTGTGTGGCGCGGTGTCTCATATGTTCTGCTCAACTGCTACTGATATAGATCTTTTTTCCAAGCATTGCTGACAAAGCTGCTAATCGAGAATTGCCTTCCGGCGCCGTTGCGTTGTGCAGTGACTGTCACTCGTCGAACACCCGTGTCCGTTCCCGACGTCATGGTTAGATTGTTCGCAGTCACGAATACCACCGCTACGCTTCGCGACCAATCTTCGCCGTTCGGAATCGCCGTTCCATCTTTCTTGCGAAGACCGACTTCAGAATAACCGGCATAGTCATTGATCTCGTCAAACACTGCGCGGTTCATTACCGGCGGAGTTGGAGGACCGGACGCGACGTAAGGCAGTTCCAGAATCTCTTCTAGTAATTCTTGGGCGAACAAATGCCCTCGGCCATCGTCCCCATTCATTCGTTTACCGGCAAATGAGGCGCCCACGCTTTGTAATGACGAAATGAGCAGCACGCTTGAAATCAGCGTGGCAATCACAACTTCCAACTGACTAAAACCTTGGCTCGAACGAATCCTACGCATTTGAAGAATTAGACCTTTGAATGTGTGTAGACCTGAAACAAGCGAAGGACCGTCGCTTGTTTGAGGTTTAAGGAATGCATGTACGGGGACGATTTGTAAGGTCTGCCTGAACGGCTACGCGCGACTTACCGCTGGAACCGGCTTGCAACTCGAAGCTAACTCTCGTCAACAGATAGTCGCCACTTGCCCACTCCAAGCTGCGACGCAGGATTAGTAAACCGTTCGAGTTCAACTGATGTCCATCCAGGGCGGTGCCCCCCCATGGAAGCGCGACTCTCCGCGCTGGCGCGACACCACCGCCGAACAGCACCACTCCTGCATCAGCTACGACTAGATTTGCGTTCGTCGTCGACAGTTTCCTAGCTAGTGTCGTCGAACCGGTGATCGGCGCCGTAAGTGAGTAAGAGATACGATTTGGCGTATCGAACAGATTGACAGTACCCGTGGGAAGAGACGTTGTTATGTAATGTGAGTTATTAAGGACATTGATTCCTTGCGCTAAGTAATTGGTACCTGGGTCGTCGGTGAGACCAAGCATCTCGTTTAGCGTTGGTTCCTCGTTAACTAACCCAGTCGGTAATTTGCGCAGCGTTCTCTCTACCCTATCCACATCGACATTAGCCGAAACGAAAATCACATCGGCGGCCGCCGCTGCCGCAGTTAGCGCACCTCTGCTGCTATTAGCGGATATGGGTACAACATAGTAGCCCCAGCTTTCAATGGTGCGTCGTTTGAACTGTTCTTGAGTGTTTAGAATGCCAGAATTAACGACCACAAGCAGCGCGTTTGCTTTGCGAGCCGTCGGTTGCGTTGTATATGCCAACGCGAATCCATGAACGTCGGAAAGAAGAGTAGTAGCCGTTGCATTGTAGGAACGGACCAATGAACTTCCTGCAGTGCCGTTCCATGTATATGAAATCCGTTCTAAATCGCCGTCGGCGTCGCGGTCGGCGACGTCGAATTCAATCGACGTTGCGGAGCGCGTTCTCACGGAGATTGCGGCACGTAATTCACTTGCGATTTCGTCCGCAATCGTGCTGACTTCGACAAGCCGGGATGATTCTGTCTTTGGGTTGGCCGCTTCCGCCGCCAAATAGACGGCTGAGGTAAGACCCCCGATCAGCACGGTCGCCGATGCAGTGCTAACCACTAGATCCAATAATGTGATTCCGCGGCGATTACTGCGCGGGTTACGTAAAGATCGGTGACGGATATGCGTGTTCATGGTATTGATGCCAGGCCAGTAACCGCATTCAAAGTAACTGTGAACTGAAAGGTGCCCGAGGTGACCGCTACCTGACCGCCACTATCGGGTATGCCGAAGCCGTTGAAAATTACAACTCCATCACCTCCGAAATTGGCGGTGGTCATTTTCGAGTTATACGGAGCAAAGCGAAGTTCGACCTTGTACCAAGATCCCTGTCTGTTCAAGTCATTGACGCTGCGCAACTGGAAGGAGCTATCGGTCGTAAAGAAATCCATGGTTTGAGAAAGACCAGTCATCTTGGCACGTTTTCGAGCGTGTTCGAGTTCGAGTTTCACGCGTTGCGCCGCCGCATTCGCTTGATGGTAGAACAGGGATCGAGTGAAGGAGGGAAC
>JANNPR010000913.1:0-9598 GCA_031400345.1 Planctomycetota bacterium
GGAGTTAGTGGATAGAGGGAGTTGTGGATAGAGGGAGTTAGTGTGCCACTGGCAGCCGCCGGCGTTGGCTCCGATGTACAGCCAGACTACTTCGGCGGCAAGCCAGTGCCGAGCATTGCAGGACTAAATTGACTCGAATTGTTGTCCTTCGACATCCACGACCGGCCACAGACAGCCTACTGTTGTCCAATCGTGCTCAGCACTGGCTTGCCGCCGAACGAGCATTGCGTGTAAACCGAGCCAACTCCGGCGGCTGCCAGATGGCACACTAACTCCCTCTATCCACAACTCCCTCTATCCACTAACTCCCTCTATCCACAACTCCCTCTATCCACTAACTCCCTCTATCCACAACTCCCTCTATCCACCATTTGGAATCAACAAACTACTTACTCGCATCACTTCGTTCGACGCGGCCTCTCATGACCCGGGCGATAAAAGCCAATCGCCTCGAGGGCTTGGTACACTTCCTCTAGTGTTTTTTCGCCAAAATTCGAAATCGACAGCAATTGATCTCGAGTGCAATTCAGTAAATCCCGTACGGTAAAGATGCCGCGATCTTCCAGGCAATTGGTGGTGCGCACCGAAAGTCCGATTTCCGCAGTGCTCATTTCCAATCTCGACTGCAGACTCTTAAACTCCTCGTCAGCGATGCTCAGTGGAATACGTGTCATTGGATCCCTCCATGTTTTTGAATTAATCGACCCATTCCGTAGTCGGGCGGGCGCTCCTACCCTCTGCCACTTGTCGGGCCCATCTGCCACTTGTCGGGCACAAGTGCCCGTCTTACGAACTTGTTCTTTGGCTCGACGCCTCCTGCTAGACCGTAGTCGAGCAATATAATCAAGTCTGCCTGAAGTGAATACGTAGGTTGTGGTAACTTTTTCGAGTGCTGCTAGCACGTTGGATGCTGGATTTCACATGAACGACCTCAACGGATTGAATGCCGCTCAGAGTGAAGCCGTCTGCCATGTTGACGGACCGCTGTTGATTTTGGCGGGACCGGGTAGCGGGAAGACCCGTGTCGTTACCCATCGCATCGCGTACTTGCTAGAGCAGGGGGTGTCAGCAAAACAAATCTTGGCACTGACTTTCACTAACAAAGCTGCCGACGAAATGCGGCAGAGATTGAGTCGGCTGGCGCCGCGCCAAGAGGTGTGGATGGGAACGTTTCATCGGTTCGGTGCGCAGTTCCTGCGAGTTCACGCGCCCCTCGCCGGTCTCTCCGAGAATTACTCGATCCTGGACTCGGATGACAGTGGAAAATTACTTCGTCGAGTCATCGACGACTTGGCGCTCGACTTGACGCACGTTACCCCGGATAGCATTGGCGCGGCGATCAGCTGGGCCAAGAGCAGTTTGGTGACGGCTCAGGAATATGTACCGCGACCGGGCCATCCACTAGGTCCGCTTGTAGCAGCTGTATATCCTGCTTTCCAGAAACGACTGCTCGAGGCGAACGCTGTCGACTTCGATGATTTACTACTGCATACCGCGACTATTCTCCGCGAAAACCCGGAGCTGCGGCAGACCTTGGATGATCGGTATCGTTACATCCTGGTGGACGAGTATCAGGATACCAACATGGCTCAATACGCCATCGTTCGGGCATTATCAGTCGATTTCCCGAATCTGGCGGTGACGGGCGATCCCGATCAATCGATCTACGGCTGGCGGGGAGCGAATCTCAGCAACATTCTGGAATTCGAACGTGATTACCCGGGTGTGCGCGTAGTCCGACTCGAGGAAAATTATCGCAGCACGCAGCTCATCCTAAGTGTTGCCCAGCAATTGATCAGTCACAACGTGCGCCGTAAAGAGAAATTGCTGCATACGGCCAATGATGAAGGTCGGCCGGTGCGATTAATTATGTACGCGTCGGGACGTGACGAAGCGGACGACATCGCGACCCAGATCCTGCAGTTGGTTCAATCTGGCGATCGCCGGCCGCGCGACTTTGCGATTTTGTACCGCACGAATGCGCTTTCGCGACTGTTAGAACACGCTCTACGTAGTCGTGGCGTGCCCTATCAAATCATTCACGGACTGGAGTTCTACCAACGCAAAGAGATCAAGGACGTGATGGCCTATTTGCAATTGCTTAATAATCCCAGAAATGATGTGGCACTCGAACGGATCATCAACACGCCGGCGCGATCCATTGGTAAGAGTACGGTGGCCCGGTTGAACGAATTCGCCCGCGGTCACCGTATTTCGTTGCTGGAGTCCGCACGTGCCGTCAAGCAGATTAATGACATTAACAATCGATCCGCGACTGCGGTTGCCAAGTTTGTGCAAATGGTTGATTTGCTGTTTACCAAGTTGGACGCTCCACTCCACGAACTGATGTCCCATGTGTTAGACGCTTCGGGTTATCGCGAGCAACTGCAGGCCTCCGAATACGAGGAGGATCAGGAGCGGTTAGCAAACTTAGATGAACTTCTCAACGCGGCGCGGGAGTTCGATGAGGACAACCCTGGCGATAATCGGCTGGAACGGTTCCTGGAGCAGACGGCACTAGTCGCGGATACGGACGACTGGGAGTCCGAGAGCGATCAAGTCACTTTGATGACGCTCCACGCCGCCAAAGGACTCGAGTTTCCAATGGTTTACATCGTGGCCTTGGAGGAAGGAATTCTACCTCACGAAAGAAACCTTCACGACCGCGACAAACTGGAAGAAGAGCGACGGCTATTGTTCGTGGGCATCACTCGCGCCGCAGTGGAGTTGCAACTAAGCATGGGCCTATATCGCATGCGCAGCGGTCGACAGTGGCCTACAGTAGGAAGTCAGTTTCTGATGGAACTGCCTCGCGAAGAGATGGCTGTCGTGGAGCCAGGTGCAGCTTCGAGAGAACGTCGCGAAGAGCAGAGTTGGCATGCAGACGAGACCTACGACGACGAGTGGCGACAAGAAGAACCGGTTGATGATTTCGCGATGGAATTCCCGCCGCCGGCAAAAGCGGCGAAAATTTGCACCGCCGCCGAACTGTTGGGGGAAGCCAATCAGATTCCGCCGCCGCCTGCGCCAACAGTACCTCCCGAAAGTTTCCGATCCGGAATGCTGGTTACGCACCCCGACTACGGCCCAGGGCGAATTATCTCAGTCAGCGGTACTGGCGACAAACGCACTGCCACTGTCAAATTTGCCACTGCCGGCGAACGATCGTTCCGTCTAGCATTTTGTCCCTTGATGCCCGTTTACAGCGGTCGCGAATGAACGTCTCGTCACCTCTCCCTGCCTATCCGAAAATTGGCCAATTTAAATCCGCTGACGACCTGCGGATGCGACTGCAAGAATTGCAGCTGGATTTGCCTGTCGATAACGAGATCTTGACGGGCGAAAATGGCTCGCCGTTAAATCTCAGTTTGCAGATTGGGACCTTCCAAGTAGGAAATCGGTGGTGCATCCATCCGATGGAAGGCTGGGACGCAACTCGCAATGGATCCCCTAGCGATCTGACGTTGCGGCGGTGGCGAAATTTCGGCTTAAGCGGGGCCAAACTGATTTGGGGCGGTGAGGCGGCAGCGGTTCAACCAGATGGACGCGCCAATCCGAATCAAACGCTGGCGATCGAAAGCAACCGCGCGGGTTTAATCCAATTGCTGCGAGAGTTACATGACGCGCATCGCGCTTCCTTCGAGAGTGCCCACGATCTGCTCGTGGGCTTACAGCTAACTCATTCCGGACGTTTCTGCCGGCCGAATGACAAACGCCTAGAACCGCGGATTGCCTACCATCATCCCCTGCTGGACGCAAAGTTCGGGATTGATCCGACGAATGATTCCGTGGTCTGGACGGACGACGAATTGGAAATGCTGATCGATAGCTACGTCGCTGCGGCCCGGTTGGCGCTGGCCGTCGGTTTTCAGTTCGTCGACGTGAAAGCCTGTCACGGCTATTTGCTGCATGAATTCTTGAGTGCACGCCGGCGCCCTGGACGCTTCGGAGGAGATCTCGACGGACGTTCGTTGATATTGCGTACCATCGTCGATCGGATTCATAACGAGTGCCCCAATCTGATGGTGGGCGTGCGGCTCAGTATCTTCGATTCGCCGCCATTTGTCGGTGGTGATAGCGTCGGCTCACCCATGGATTTTTCGAGCTGGCTTCCCTACGAGTTCGGATTTGGCGTGGCGCCAACAAATCCGTTGGCGATTGATTTATCGGAGCCATTCCAACTAATCGAAAACTTGCGGAAAATCGGCGTCGTAGCCATTAATATCTCGGCAGGCAGCCCCTACTACAATCCGCACCTTCAACGACCCGCGATTTTTCCGCCCAGTGACGGTTACTTGCCCCCCGAGGATCCGCTCGTGGGCGTAGTGAGGCAGATTCAGGCCGCTCGAAAATGCAAAGCACGCTTTCCGGAGTTGCCAATGATTGGAACAGGCTATTCCTATTTGCAGGATTATCTGCCGCATGTTGCTCAAGCCGTCGTCAGGGAGGGATGGATCGACAGCGTCGGAATCGGAAGGTTAGTTCTGTCTTATCCAGATTTTCCGATCGATCAGCTGCGAACAGGTGCGACTCAGCGAAAACGCATTTGCCGAACGTTTAGTGACTGTACCACCGCACCTCGAAATGGTTTGGTATCGGGCTGTTATCCGCTAGACCCGTTTTATAAGAAGCTGCCGCAGGCGGAAGAGCTCCGAAAGATTAAGGGCAAGGCGCCCGCGTGAGAGTTAGCTGCCTCCTCTCCCCGACAACTTGCCGTAAACGCGGAACGATATCCTGTACGTGTCATTGGCGGTTGTTCGGGGGAAGAGGGTAGGGAGAGGGCGTGAATCCGGAAGCGATCCGGATTAGCGGGGACATGAACATGAACTCGTCATCCACTGCAACCGACGTTCTTCTCAGGCTAAGGCACATCGGCCGCACGTTTTCGCTCGGAGAGGTTGACGTACGCGTATTAAACGACGTCTCGATGGATATTCGTAGCAGGGAGTTTCTGGCAATTGTGGGACCGAGCGGATCCGGCAAGACGACAATCTTGAACCTGATCGGCGGACTGGATTCACCGTCGCAGGGCCAGATTTCCTATAAGAATCAGGATTTGACGTCGGCGCGGTCCGCGGAGCTAACGCGTTATCGCCGATACGAAATCGGTTTCGTGTTTCAGTTTTATAATCTCGTGCCGAATTTGACGGCGCGCGAGAACATTTTGGTTGCGGCTGAAATCAGCCGCGACCCTTTGGAAGCAGACGAAGTTTTGCGACTGGTGGGACTCGAACATCGCAGCGATCACTTTCCATCACAGCTATCCGGAGGTGAGCAGCAGCGGGTCGCGATTGCTCGTGCCATCGTCAAGAGTCCCGAGATGCTGTTGTGCGACGAACCGACGGGAGCATTGGATTTCGAAACGGGCAAGCGGGTTCTGCGGCTGCTGGTGGATTTGAACGAAAAGTTGGGTAAGACCGTCGTCGTTATCACTCACAACGCCGCTCTGGCTAGCGTTGCTCATCGAGTGATCCATTTGCGATCCGGTGACATCACCAGCATCATCGAAAACGAACATCGTATGGCGCCGGAGGATGTCGTCTGGTGAGCGTGCTGAACGTCAAACTAATCCGAGATTTGATTCGAGCTAAAGTCTTGATGCTGGCGATCACCAGCATCATCGCCGTCGGTGTGACTTGCTTCGTGGCGATTCAGTCAGCCTATCACAACTTGAACGAGGCTCGGAAAAGTTACTATCGCCGCTGCCGTGTCGCCGATTTCTGGGTCGATGTGAAGAAGGCGCCTTTAGCCGAGTTGCAAGCAGTCAGTGAAACGCCAGGCCTGGCTGAGGTTCAACCAAGAATTCAGTTCGCTGCCACGGTGGATCTGGAAAATGTCATCGAGCCCATCAATGCCGTGGTAATTTCACTTCCTGATCGCCGCCAGCCAGTCATCAATGACATCGTGCTAAGGCAAGGGAGTTATTTCACCGATCGACGTCAGAATGAAGTACTGGTAAGTGAGAAGTTTGCTCAAGCTCATGGCTTGTACCCAGGCCGGACCTTGCACGTACTTACCAACAATCGTCAGCAAGAACTATTCATCGTGGGAACAGCAAAGGCGGCTGAATTTGCGTATGCAATTGGTCCGGGCGCTATCGTGCCCGATCCCGTGCATTTTGGCGTGTTGTACGTCAAACGCTCTTTTGCAGAAGAAGTGTTTGACTTTCGAGGTGCGGCAAACCAGTTGGTTGGTCTACTGACGCCCGATGGCCGGACATCGCAGGACGAAGTGCTCCAGAGGTTGGAATCCAAGCTGGAACCCTATGGAGTATTTGCGACAACGCCCTTGCGACTGCAGTTGTCGAATCAGTTCCTGTCGAGCGAAATTGAGGGCTTGGGATCGATCGCGACGATCATTCCGACCATATTTCTGGCCGTCGCGGCGCTAGTGCTGAACGTACTTTTGACGCGCATGGCGCGACGCCAACGAACGGTCGTCGGAACTTTGAAAGCGCTGGGTTACTCTGATTGGCAGGTGTTTGCTCACTTCCTGAGCTTTGGGTTGTGGGTCGGTGTTGCGGGCGCGATTGTTGGAAGCGGATTGGGCTATTTAGCTTCCTCGGCGATGACGGCCGTGTATCGTTGGTTCTTCGACTTTCCGGAACTTCGCAGCGGCTTCTACATTTATACGCACGCCATCGGATTTGTCGTCAGCATTTCCTGTGCGCTGGCAGGAAGCCTGCATGCTGCCCAATCCATGCTACGGCTGCATCCGGCAATAGCCATGCGTCCCGAGCCGCCTCGCCGAGGCGGCAAGATTTGGATAGAGCGCTGGTTGAGTGGCGCCTGGTCTCATCTAAGCGCCACCTGGCGAATGGTGTTGCGCAGCCTGTTTCGGCACCGTTTAAGGTCACTCACTAGTCTATTTGCGGCGGCGATGGGGGCTGGCCTTTTGGTTACCGGTTTTATGCTTACGGAAGCGCAAAACTACATGATCGAGTTTCAATTCTTCCGTTTGTCGCGTAGCGATGTCGATTTAGCGTTAGGAGAGGAACGTGGAATCGAGGCCGTTGACGAAGTTCGCCGGCTCCCAGGTGTCGACTACGCCGAACCTTGGCTGAGTGTGGCTGGCACACTTGTTCACGGGCCGTATCGCCGGAAATCTGCGATCACCGGCATACATCGCGACGCGCGGCTGACGATACCTCACGATGAACATGGTGATCCAATACCGTTGCCGGATAGCGGATTGGTGGTCACCAGACGACTCGCCGAGATTCTCCATGTTCAGCTAGGCGATCGAGTCCGTTTGCTACCGATTAAAGGAAACAGACAGCCCGTAGAATTGGAGGTCGCGCGTATCTCGGATGGGTACATGGGGCTCACCAGTTATGCAAATATCAACTACCTTAGCCGCCAGATGAACGAGCCGCTCGCGGTCAGCGGTATTCAATTGCAAATGGATGGCGATCCAGGACACTTGGCGCAGCTTTACCAGGAACTCAAGCGAATGCCAGCCGTTCAATCTGTGACCTCACGCCGACAAATCATTCGGCATTTAACCGATACGTTACTAAATAACCAATTTGTGTTAGTGATCGTCATCATCGGCTTCTCGGGAGTCATTTTTTTTGGGAGCATCATCAATGCTTCCATGGTCAATCTGGCAGAACGCCAATCCGAGGTCGCAACCTTAGTGGCACTCGGCTATAGCCCTTGGCAAATAGGCGGCGGGTTTTTTCGCGAGAGTCTGATCACCAGCATCATCGGCTCGGTGGTTGGGCTGCCACTGGGGTACATGCTGATGTGGCTAACGGCCTGGTCATACAACAACGATCTGTTGCGCGTGCCGGTGGTTAGTGAGCCATGGATCTGGTGGGTGACGCCTTTGCTCGCGCTATCATTTGCTCTGGCGGCCCAAGTTGTTGTTCAATGGAACATTCTCCGGATGAATTACACCGAGGCGCTCAAGACTCAGGAGTAGTCAGATGAATCGAATACTGTGGGTCGCGTTGCTGCTAGTTCCGATCCTTGCCTTCGGGTTTGGCTGGTGGACGATGCGTGGTGGATTGCCGGTTCAAGCGGCCCAAGTGCGGCAAGGTCCAATTCGTGAGTTTATTGAGGAACAAGGAAAGACACGATTACCTGAGACGCATCTAATTACCAGTCCGTTTGAGGGTCGAGTTCTAGCGATCACTCTGTTGGAGGGTCAACGGGTAGAACAAGGCCAAGTCGTGGCGCAGATCGCTTCAGACGATCTGCAGATTGCGGTCGCGGAGGCGCAAGCGGCCGTCGAGCGGCTTGATGCATCGCTCGTGGAAAATGACGACGTGTCTGTAGAACAGAGTAGCCATGAGCAAGCGTTGAAGTTCGTAGAATCCATGGTTTCGACGGTGGCAGCCGCCGATGCGCGAAAAATATCCGGAAAAAGCCGCCTGGACTACGCCGACTCGAACTTATTGCGAACCAAAGAAATGCGCCGCAATAACGCCAAGTCGCAAGATGAATTGGAGCTCGCACAACTTTCTCGCGTAGAAAGCGACGTCAATTATCAACAAGATGTGCTCGTGGCCGAGGCTTTCAAAGCCATGAAAGCGGCTACCGACTTGGTGCCACGCATGGTGATCGAATACATCACTCGCAAAGGATTAACGCACCACGTCTTGGTCAAACAGAAATCGGAAGCGGAGGCCCGATTGCGTCAAACCCAATTGCGCCAAGTGCGGGGCACGATGCGAAGTCCCATTGATGGTATTGTGCTCGAACGCCGAATTAGCAATGAACAGTTCTTGGCAGGAGGCACTTTGTTGTTACGCATCGGGCAATTGGATCTGCTCGAAATCGAAGCCGAGGTGCTCAGCGAAGATGTCGTCCGGGTCCGTCCCGGTGCACCCGTCGAAATCTATGGACCGGCAATTGGTGCGGCGTCCGGGGAGGGAGTCCAAGGAATCGTACATCGAGTTTATCCGGCTGGATTCACCAAAATCAGTGCGCTCGGAGTCGAGCAGCAGCGGGTTACAATCATCATTCGGTTTTCGGCAGACGATTTGGCACGACTGCGAAGGGATCGTGACCTCGGCGTCGATTATCGAGTTCGAGTTCGCATCTTCACCGCCACAAAAGAATCTGCGATGCAGGTCCCCCGCTCAGCCCTGTTTCGCGGCCCGGATGGTGGCTGGCAAGTGTTTGCCGTACGTGGGGGTCGGGCAGAGCTTTCAGCCGTGACAGTAGGACTCATGAATGATGAAGTAGTCGAGATCCAAACTGGCTTGTCGGAAAACGATCAAGTTGTGTTAGCACCAGAAAGTAGCTTGATTCACGGTATGCGCGTGCAACCGTTGTTGCGAACTACAAGAGAATGAGACCTGCCTTCTAACACCTGATCCCAAGCTGTTGAAAACCGTCGCGATGGATCAGAGACTCAATCTCGTTTTCGTCGAGCCGAGGTAATTGGGTTCCGGCCAACATTTCGTTCATCGACCGCAACCCCTTAAGCGTGGCACTCACAGTCGTAAACGGGTAGTCGCTGCCGAACAACAGCTTGTGCCATACGCCATATTCTTGGACGAGCATTAAGCTGTGATAAAACTGAAACGGCCTGTAATGCAAGGCACTAATGTCTGCATAGACGTGTGGGTGTTTGCGAATGACTGCCA
>JANNPR010000921.1:0-2918 GCA_031400345.1 Planctomycetota bacterium
AACATGCCGGAGAATGGGGCCAAGCTGCCTGATCATAACATCGCAGCCATTTCCAAGTGGATCGACCTGGGCGCACCCTACGACAAATCACTCATCATTAAAGATGAAGACCCACTTGCCTGGACGCAGCGCACGATTGACAACGCTCAACGAGATTTTTGGTCGTTTCAACCTCTGCGTCATGTGTCTCCGCCAGAGGGCAAAAGTGGCACTTGGCGACGTACGAATATTGACTCTTTCGTTTCAGCCGCCTTGGAGGCCAAGGGCTTGACCCCGAATGGTATGGCGGATCGGCGGGCACTGATACGCCGGGCTTACTTTGGCTTGATCGGCCTGCCGCCGGGTGCCGAAGAAATTCATCAATTCGTCAAGGATCCAGACCCGCAGGCATTTTCAAAACTTGTCGATCGACTGCTGGATAGCCCCCATTTTGGCGAGCGTTGGGCGCGTCATTGGCTAGACGTCGCACGATTCGCGGAAAGCCACGGATTCGAACAGGACTACGACCGGCCCCATGCGTATCACTTTCGCGACTTTGTCATCCGCGCTTTCAATCAGGATATGCCCTACGATCAGTTTGTGCGCTGGCAAGTTGCTGGGGATGAATTCGAGCCTGACAATCCATTGGCTTTAATGGCGACAGGCTTTTTAGGGGCCGGCGTGTTTCCGACTCAGCTCACTGAGAAGGAATTTGAATCCGCTCGCTACGACGAACTGGATGACATGGTGGCGACTTTGGGAACATCCGTGTTGGGTCTGACGGTGGGCTGTGCTCGATGTCACGACCACAAGTTCGATCCAATTCCCGCAGCCGATTACTACCGCATGGTCGCTACGTTTTCCACCACGATCCGCAATAACGTGGAACTGGACTTGAATCCCGAGGCCTCTCGGTCGGCCTTGGAATCGTGGGAAAAAGCACATCTACCCCTGGTCGCTGCTTTGCAGAAGTTCGAGCAAGAGCAACTCCCCTCGCGATTCGACGCCTGGATGAAAACCCAAGCTAGCGCAGCCGACCCGACAGGGGGCTCGAGTGCGGAGCGGTCCTCAACTTGGATTGTGCTGGACATCATCGAACCCAAATCTCAAGGTGGAGCGACGTTATCCAAACTGGAAGACGGTTCGATTCTTGCCGGCGGAACCAATCCGGATTCCGATACTTATACATTCATGGCAGAAACCCAGCTTCGAGGTATCAATGCCCTGCGTCTGGAGGCGTTGGCACATGATTCGTTCGCCAAGAGCGGGCCGGGTCGAGCGGAAAATGGCAACATCGCGCTCAGCCGAATCTCAGTGTCCGCGCAGCCGCTCAAGGGAGGAGAACCCGTCCAGTTGAAATTGGAGTCGCCCACAGCCACTTTCCAACAAAATGATACAAATCTTTCGATCGCGTCTGCCTTAGATACTGAGAAATCGACAGGTTGGGCCGTCGATCCCCAACTTGGCAAAAATCACGCGGCGGTGTTTGCAATCAGCAACGGTGCTGGATTCGAGGGCGGAACACGGTTGCTCGTGACACTCGAGTTTGGCGTTAATAAGCAACACAGCATCGGCCGGACTCGACTTTCGGTCAGCACCGCGAAAGTGCCTGTGGATTTTGAAGCCCCATCGCAACGACAGGGAGAGGCAGAGTTGCGTGCCCTAATAACACAAACGGCAGGAAAACTTGACTCTGCCCAGTATCAACAGGCGCTGGCTTGGTACCGGCACTTGGATGCCGAATGGAAAAAACTGAACGATCCATTACAGAAGCATTTGGCGGCGAAGCCGAAGCCACTGCTGACTCAAGTTATGATCACCAGCGAAGGGCGGAAGCCGATTCCGCATCACGCAGATGATCGAGGCTTTCCGCACTTTTACAAAGATACTTATTTTCTGAAGCGTGGCGATCCTGTCCAAAAGCAAGGAGTCGCTTTGCCCGGTTTTTTGCAGGTGGTGTCGCGTCTTCCGGCCGATGGGGCCGCAGACTCGGTTTCCTATTGGCGTGAGAAGCCACCTGAAGGAAGTCGCACCAGTTTCCGACGTCGCGCGCTGGCAAATTGGCTGACGGACCGAGAACGCGGCGCCGGCGACTTGATGGCGAGAGTGATTGTCAACCGACTTTGGCAACATCACATTGGCCGAGGAATCGTCTCCACACCGAACGATTTTGGTTTTCAAGGTCAGCGGCCTACTCATCCCGAACTGTTGGATTGGTTAGCGAACCAGCTGATCGAAGGAGGTTGGAAACTAAAACCTCTGCACAAACTGATCATGACCAGTGCGGTATATATGCAAGCTTCCAGCTACGACGAGTCTGACGCAATCGCCGATCCGGAAAATATTTGGTATTGGCGGTTTGACCCGCGACGACTCGAAGCCGAACTGATTCGCGACGCCATGCTGCAGGTCAGTAACCGGCTAGACCCAACCATGTTCGGTCCCGGAACTTTGGACGAAAATCATAAACGACGCAGCATTTACTTTATGATCAAGCGCAGCAAACTCATCCCCTCAATGCAGTTATTCGACGTTCCGGAACCGTTGGTAAGCGTCGGCAATCGTCCCAGCACAACGATTGCACCCCAGGCGCTGATGTTTCTGAATAATGCCCAGGTTCGTGAATGCGCACAGGCCTTTGCCAGCCGGTTGTCAGCTGCCGACAAATCCATCGAGGAAGCAATACAACTGGGCTATCAAATAGCAATCTCGCGCGGCCCATCCACCGAGGAATTGGCAGATGCGAGGACTTTCATCGAGCAACAGATCTCCTCGTATCGTGCCGAAGGCAAAATGGGCGAACGTGAGCTGGCACTCACTGACCTTTGTCAGGTATTGTTGAGCCTGAACGAGTTTGTGTATCTGGATTAAGGAGACAGTCGGCACGCCAGTCGGCACGCCAGTCGGCAGTCGGCAGTCGGCAGTCGGCAGTTGGCAGT
>JANNPR010000925.1:0-3274 GCA_031400345.1 Planctomycetota bacterium
GCCATGAATGCTCAACACCTGATACAAAGCCTGCTGGGACATGTCGGCGCTCCAAGAGAAGGTGTGGTAACCCAAACTCTTAGAAAACCCCATGTCCCGCTTTTTTTCTACTACCCCGCGCACGCTTCAGTCGGATGAACCAGTTTTTCTCCTTGATGGGAATCAGCCCACTCTTGGCAAGACTCTGTTCGCTGATTGCGTATCTGCGATCGCCGCTGGCGGAAATGGAGGCGAGGATGCATAAGCACTCACTCTCTCGCGCTGAGTCAATGGCCGATAGCCAGCAAAAGGCTCGCCGCCGCTTCCTAACCCTGCCGGCTCCGGGCACCCGTCCGTTGACAATAGTTTCCGGCATCACAATCGGGGGCGAGGTTTTTGGGAGCTTTGACAGCGCGCTTGCGGAGCTCACGAGTGTCCTCCAGGAGGCAAAGACATTCTTCCATTTTGACGGGGACATTGTCGCGGAACGCGGCAACGGCCCGGACGGCAGGTTGGTCACTTTGGCGGGAGCTGATTCCATTGAGGCGATCGCCGGCTCCATTCTCAGCAACTATGTAATTTGCGAACTGGCGGGAAAAAGTGAGGATGATATTCCCCGGCAGTTTCCTATACCGAGGAAGCTCATTGATTCGCTGCTCCACCGAGATGCGACTCGCCTCGCGCTTCCTCAGATCGATGCCTATTATCGACGCCCAGTTTTCGACACTGACTTTTGCCTGCGGGGGAACGGTTACCACGAGGATATTGCGACGCTCGTCCACGCGATTGATGTCAATGTCGAACCGCTCGGAGACATTCCCAACCCATCCCTCGCGGTTCGTGAGCGACTGCCGCCACACATCCGCCGGCTTCTCCAAGATTACTGCCTCAAGACCGATGCCGACCTGGTCAACATGTTGTCAGTGCTGTTGACCGGTCTGCTGGCAAACCATTTTATTGACGCGCCTAAGCCTGTCTTTCTTTTCGATGGAAACCAACCCAATCTTGGTAAGACTCTGTTCGCGATCTGCGTGTCGGAAATCCTTGATGGCATCTCACCAATCCTCAATCGCTTTACTACCGATGAGACGGAGCTCGAAAAACAATTAGTCGCATCGGCCCGCGCCAGACACCGCAGCCTCATCATCATAGACAATGCCAAGCTTCGTGGTGGCGAAATCATCAATAGCCCGACCATCGAGTCCATGAGCGGTTCTCCAAGAGTGTCGGGGCGAATCCTGACGACGTCGGACAACTTTGAGCGCCCAAACGATCTGACGTGGATAATCACGATGAACAAGGTTAAGGTCAGTCCGGACCTTAACTCACGGGGAGTGGCCATCCAGTTTTACTATGAGGGCTTACCTCTCGATCGAGATTTCGGGGGTCGTAATCCGCAGGACTACGCTCGGGAGTACCGCCTGGAAATCTTGGCGGAGTTGGCAGGCCTCGTCGACAGGTGGACACAGGCTGGTCGGCCTCCGGGAACGCGGCCGCATCGATGCCGGCAGTGGGCGGCGATCATCGGCGGGATCTTCGAAATCAATGGCTTTCCTGAATTCCTGACGAACCAAGCGGCCGCATCTGAAGAGTTCGCTACAGAGGCGGATGATCTTATGGCGCTGGCGGAAATTGTATTCCGCAATGAAAAGGGGCCCTTTGTCGACGATGCCCAAAATGGTCCCATCGCCGACGGTTTGATTGCGGCTCGGGCTCTGCCAGCCAGCGGTTGGGTGCCATTCTTCATCGAAGCCCACATCGACGCGGAAAAGATAAAGTCAATGAAGAGCGACCGCGCGAAGAGTACGCAGGTCGGGAAGATGCTGGTGTCCTACATCGGTAGGTCAGTGTTGGTGGAAACTAAGAAGGGAACCCACCGGACAACGCTCCGGATGGTAGCAGGTCGCGCAAACACTAAGTCCTACTATCTTGAGACCCTGCTGGAATCCGTGCCGGATGCAGAGCAGCAGGATTCGTCACGGGCCGAATCGAAGGCCGCCCCGAAACGGAAGGGTTTGGTGAGGCCGAAGGTCAAAGTCGTAGCGGAGTCCAAGGTGGCATCCACAATGATGGCCAAACCGAAGTTCAAAATTCGTGTCAAATCCAAGTCTCCTACCGCGCCACCTAAGTCGGACTCCGGTTGCGACGACCTTGAGAATCAGGAGTAATCGTCGCTCAAGTCTATCCCTAGCTTGTGGGCTCCAAGATTCCGGGCCCATGGGCGCAACCATAGTAGTGCCATGCTCATTTCCATCGAACAAAACGGTCTCTCCATCCCCTTCACGATCTGGAGTCCCTCCGACGGCACCGTCTTTGCGAAGTCCTTCGCATTCGACACCGAAACGACCCTGATCGACAACGAGCGACGGTGGCTCACGCCGGCCTACGTACTCGGCGCCGCCTGCGACGGCGAGCAGGGTTACTTCGTTTCACGCGAACATCTTTCCGCGTTTATCGACACTCACCAGAAACTACCTTGGATTTTGCACAACGCCGCGTTCGACCTGAAGGTGATCAACCAAGTCGTCCCCAGCAGGGATATCTACGCTTTCGTGGATGCGAACCGAGTCTGGGACACGATGCTCCTCCATCGCCTGCTGGTGCTGGGAACCGACGGCCATCCTGCGACCTGGCAGTGCTCGCTGGACCATTGCGCTATGGAGTACCTCGGCCTCAAGTTGGAGAAAGACGCTAAAGACCAGTCTGGAGATGACATCCGCCTGTCGTTCGGTAAGTATCTACGGCGGCCGATTGAGGAGATTGATCCCCTCGCCCTAAAGTATTTGGCCGCGGACGCTGCCGCCACCATCGGGGTTTATCGCTGCCTTCGCGTGAAGATTCGCGACCTGCTTTCCGCCAGTCAGGATGCTTTTGGTTACGTAGATGATCAGTGGCTGAACGACGTCCCGAAAACTTGGGGTCCGCAAACTCATTTCATTCAGCTGCGGGCGGCAATCGTGCTGGACACCATCACCACGAATGGTCTGCCGATCGACGTTGAGGCGGGAGAAAAACTCAAAAAGGACCTGCAGGAAATTTATGACCAAGTCAAACAACGCCTTAAGCTGGAAGGATATATGCCGGGACAGAAAGGATGTCAAAAGGCCCTGCAAGAGATCATCCGGCGAATTGAAGCCAGAAACCCGGAGGTCAGGGCGATTGCGCCATATTGGGTAATCTGCGATAAACAGGCAATTCACCGTGTGGCGATTCTGGCTGGGGTGTTACTCAGCCGAGTTGCCGGTAGGTACAAGGAGGATTGCCATGAGTATTGTAGCGGCTCGGATTCAGGATC
>JANNPR010000933.1:0-3996 GCA_031400345.1 Planctomycetota bacterium
CCAACAACAGAGGAGCCTCCTGGTCCCGCGATACAAGCCGCTCAGGGGCAGATCTTGTCCGGCGGGATGATGTTCGTGACTGCGGCCGCAGCGTCGACCAAAGGTGGCTTCGCTGCTGGTGATGGGATGAATCCAATCGAACATGACGCGGGTGCGGTCCGACCAATACCAATTGAAGCCAAACGTGAAATCGTTGTATTGGCCGCGGTCGATACTGTTCAGATCGAGATGCGACCAGCGGGCCTTCATTTCCCACGCGCCCCAGCCGTAACAGCCTGGAACCCAAAACACGTTCGTGTTCGGATTGTTGCGACCGAACTGTGCGCCGTGCTGGCCGAATCGGTCGAAGATGCGATTCTCGCCCGTTAGGAAGTAGCTGAAGTGAGCGTACATGCCATTGACGGTGACTGGGCCATCGAGCGTGCGGTCGACACTGGAAATGAAGGCTTCGCTCTGTATGGTAAATGGCCCGTTGACGATCGCCAGTTCTAGATTTCCGGTGGTGTACTCGTTGGCAACGATGGACCCGCTGTCGATCAGCCGAGGCCCTTCATGGATTTGGGGCCGGGCACGGAAGCGAACCGAGTCGTCATGGTCGTTGGTGTGCAGGATGCCGACACCCGTATGCATGAGGTAGCGGCCGTTGGATGACTCATCGTAGTACGGGAGCCAGGTCAAACGACCGCTCAGTCGCGTGCCCTGGTTGTCGTCGATCCGCTCCTTGAGCGTGTCGCTTATGCTGTCGAAGAACACTCCGCCGGCCCACGTGATGTTCAGATCTTCGGTGCAGTTGTAGATTGCCATGCCTACCTCGCGGTCGGCGGCGAAGATGCCCTGCGTTGGAATCGACCGTTCCAAGAAGATATTGTTGGTATCGTTGGTGACTTGTTCGAGGCTAAAGGGGACGAAGAAGTTGCCGATCCGCCAGCGCCCCAGCCAGGGAATCTCGTTCATCGAGAAGTACGCGTCCTTCACGTCGGGCGAGGTCGCGGCGCCCGCGCTTTCACCGACGGTCTCCGGCTCAAGCGTCATTTGCAGGCGAAAGTCGTAAACGCCATAGCCTGTGCCGTCGGCCACGAGTCGCAGTCGGCGAAATTCAAAGTAATTGGTATCGCCGATAATGGCCGGATCCGCCTGCGCCCAGTTGATGTATTCCACTTGCACGTGACCGCCAAGTTTCACGGTCCACTTCTCGGCGGACACGTCTTCCCATTCACCAGGAGCAGTTTTTTTCGGCGCATTTGCTTGGACTTGCTGTTCCAGAGCCTTGACTTGCTTTTCAAGCGCGCTCACGCGATCGTCAGCGAGCGGCGGGGCAGCGGCATGGAAGTAAACCGGCGGAGATCCCTCCGATTCGTGTGCTTCCCGGGGCTGCGGCGGAGTGAAGTTCACAGGGGCATCCCAATGGTCCCCGGGGCGATATTCAGCTGGCGCGTATTCGGGCGTTTGCGCAGAGCCAGTGTTCAGTGCGGCGAGCGACAATAAACCGCTCAGTACGCAGCGCCTGAGGGAGGCGAAAGGGAGCTTCATGGGAACACGCGCGGGGATTTTCGCCGCCGATTGCAAATACAAAGGATGTCGCGCTGCCATAAGTTGGCTTGCGCGAGCGATGAATGGCGGCGAGAGAAAGGCCGCGTCGATTGCTCGATCAAGCCCGGGGTGGGAACGGCCTCCCGTTATCGGGTGGGCACGGGAATTGGACAGCCACGGCAAGTAGCCGCAGCAATGCCGTACTAGGATATTGGTTACTTCGGATGGCGTTCCAATCTCTCTTAAGCACAAATCAATAATTTCAGCATTATCGGCACGGCCGACAAAGCCGTTACCTTTATTCCTGCCGAGGACTTACATTCGGTTGGCGGAACTGGGTCCAATCGACGCTAAGTTTTCGCATCTTCGCTCGCAACGTGTGCGGGTTGATGCTAAGGAGGTTCGCCGCGCCGTTTCGTCCCTCGATTCGCCCCCGTGTCGCTTCCAGGGCCCGATGGATGTGCTTTTTCATCGCGGCCTCGAGAGTATCTAACGGGGTTGCCGACGCCGCATAATCCGTGGCGACCGTCGCCAGTCTATGCCCTGGTTCTTCGGAGACCACGCGCTGCTCATCGCTTCCGAGGGCGGTGGCCACATCGAGCCTTTCTCCTTCGCCAAGAATGGCAGCGCGGTCGATCACAGCTCCTAACTCGCGGATGTTTCCAGGCCAGCGATAGTTCATCAACAAGCTCAGGTCGCGCGGCGTGGGCATTGCTGGTGACAACCCAAAACGGGTGGCGGCCCGCTCGGCGAAGTGGCGTGCCAGTGCGGGGATGTCGTCCTGCCGGTCGCGCAGCGGCGGCAACAAAATGGGGAACACTGCGATGCGATACCAGAGGTCTTCGCGAAAAGCATTCGCTTTCACCATGGCCGGGAGATCACGATGCGTGGCGGTGACGATCCGCACGTCCACGCGAATCGATTGATGTCCGCCCACGCGCTCGATATAGCCGTCCTGAAGCACCCGCAGCAAACGAACCTGCGCCTGAAGCGGCAGTTCGCCAATCTCGTCCAGAAACAGCGTGCCGCCATCGGCCCGCTCGAACCAGCCTTTGCGGGTATCGGCCGCCCCTGTGAAACTTCCCTTCTCATGGCCAAACAGTTGCGAATCGATCAACTCTGAGGGAATCGCCCCGCAATTCACGCGAATAAACGGACCGCTGGCACGCGCCGCGCGCGTGTGAATCGCTCGGGCGACTACCTCTTTCCCAGTTCCCGTTTCGCCCAGTATGAGCACGGGCACATCCGACGTGGCGACGAGTTGCACCCGCTGCATTACCGCCCGCAGGCCGGAATCAGCACCGACAACCGTATCGATCATTTGCCTTCGACCGAGCCGGGTGAGCAGCGACCGGGCCTCGGCTTCCGCCGCCTCGCGCAGCGCGGCCAACTCATGGAGACGGCGATCATTCTCGAGCGCCGCCGAGAAGGGTTCGAGCAACGCTTCCATCAAGGAGCGGTGTTCGTCGCGGAACAGCCGGTTGCTCTGCGCAATGAGTACGAGCACGCCGGCGGGGCCCTCCGCGTTGGAGAGTGGCCCGAGCAGCACATCGCCCTCGATTTCCGGCGGGGCCACCAGCGCAATTTCACCGATGCGGCGGGCGCCCTGGCTATGGACGACCGCGCCTGCTTGGGTCCACTGCCACAGCCGTTTGAACTTGGCCCCGGTCAATAAGATCCGAGCCGAAGGTGGAACAAAGTCTTGCTCCGCAGCGCCCCAAGCCACGGTTTCCAATAAGGACTGCGCGACGTCAAGCCGCTTCACAAGCAGGCATTGTAGGGGCAATTTCTGAAGCAAAATGCCGGTGATCGTCCCGGTTGACTCCGAGATCTCAATATGGCGACAGGCTTCGCGCCAAATCGAGAGTAAGAGACCGTGGAATTGCTGCATGGCTACGTTTCACGAGAAGAGGGGTGTAGGTCGATCAAATATAACGGGAAACTAGCTCATTTGCACGCAAGGTATCGACGTGTCCCATCATATATCACGGGCAGACGAGCCTCCCACCCACGACCATGCGGGTTAGAGCGGCGTTACGGCTCCGCGAGCCAACCGACCCAGCTTGGCACGATCATTGCCTTAACAACGTTCCACGATTCGAGAATCGCGGAATGTGATCCTCGCTCCGTTCCCCAAAGTCCTCCGCGACCGGCTCATCCCTCCATACATTCTACGGGAATGAAGAAGGCATCATGAAAACTTTGCATCGCTTCTCGGCTGCACTCAGCGTTGTGCTACTCATGGTATCGATCTATGGGGGCTGCAATCGCTCCTCGTCATCGTTTGATTCCTCACAAAGTGCGTCTCCCCTTTCCGCAAAGCCCGCGAAGATCACGCTGCTGAACGTGTCGTACGATCCTACCCGAGAGTTCTACAAAGACTTCAATGCGAAATTCGCGAAGCATTGGCAGGAGACACGCGGTCAGGAAGTCACCGTCGAGCAGTCACACGGCGGATCGGGCAAA
>JANNPR010000938.1:0-6404 GCA_031400345.1 Planctomycetota bacterium
CTCGCCGCCGAATGGGCCAGCAGGTGTAATCCACGTCAACTCCGGCGGCGGCCTGATTATGTGAAGTGGCACACTGTCATCTATCCACCATTCTGATATAGACGGCCGACTACAGTCGCGGGACTTCCACGGCACGGATGAGTTGTGTCAGCAGGTCGTCGACTTTTTGGCCCTCGACTTCCGCCTCGGCCGTCAATACCACACGGTGTCGCAAAGCGGGCAGTGCGATCTGCACGACGTCGTCGGGCACGGCATACTCGCGACCGCTAAATGCTGCTAAGGTGCGGGCTCCTTGCATTAGTGCCAGCCCGGCACGCGGCGATGCACCCATGTGGAAATGTGGCCACTTGCGAGTAAGCCGCACAATCTTGTTGATGTAGTTGATCAACTTCTCGTCGATCAGCACATTGCCGTTCTCGCGGGTAATCCGCATGATTTCCTCCGGAGACGTGACGACCTGCAAATCGTCGTTGAGCCTCAAATTGATATCTTGCTGCTGGCTGTGCAATTTGAGGATATCGGCTTCCTCGTGTTCCTGCGGATAGTCGACGATGAGCTTGAACATAAACCGGTCAAGCTGCGCTTCAGGCAAATTGTAAGTTCCTTCGGACTCAATAGGGTTCTGCGTCCCTAAGACCAGAAATGGTCGTTCCAGCGCGTGACTTTTGCCGTCGACTGTAACTCGATACTCTTGCATGATTTCCAACAGGGCAGCGTGGGTCTTGGCGGGAGAGCGATTGATTTCGTCTGCCAAAAGAAATTGTGTAAAAACGGGCCCCGGTCGAAATCGAAAGTCTTGCAACTTCATATCGAAAATCGGAGCACCCGTGATATCGGATGGCATCAGATCCGCCGTGAACTGAATGCGGTTGAAGTTGCAACCTAGCACGCATCCCAGCGCGCGAACGAACAGAGTTTTACCCAAGCCGGGGACGCTTTCGATCAGCACGTGTCCACTGGAAAACAACGCCACCAAGGAACCCAATACCAATTCATCTTGCCCGACATATAGCTTTCCAATTTCGGAAGTGATCCGCTCGAAAAGCTGCTTTGTAGGGGTGTCTCGACCGGCGTTTTCCTCTTTGACTGCGTGCATCAAGCCCTTCATTGATGGCGCCAAAATTGCAGCTATGGCGGGCGAAACTCGGAAAGGTCCAGGCGTAACATCAGTTGGGCTGGCAGCGGTGACTCCGAATGTCGCCTGTGGCGATGTGCCAGCGCCCGGAGGTCTGGGGGGGGAAGGCGGCGCCGCCGCTTGGTTTGCATCGGAAGGCACTAATGGCGTAGTCGTAGTCCTTGCGTTTGTCGATTGCGGTATGGAATCAGCGAGTCCAACGGTTTGAGTGAACTGACATTGCGGACATTTGATAGGTCGGCCCACGGCACTCGCGGGAATCAAAAGCAGGCGGCTGCAGCCTTTGCAATTGAATTCCAAAGTCGACGAATCACCTACCAAGGGGCGCGGGTTGGGACCTTGAGGAATGGTGCTCATTGTCGCTTACTTAAGAAATTGCTGTTCGAGTGAGATTCTTTGAGGCGGCGATTTGCTCTTTTGTCGGTACGTCTGCAACTGTTCCCTGGCGTACGGAACATTCGCGTCACGCTCGAGCATCTCGGCGATGGCTTCCAAGTGCAACCCGAAATCAGCGTTCCGCATTCCCGCCGCATGCCCCCATTGCGAATTCTCGCGCGGCCGCCCAAAGATGGGGAAAAACGTAATACATGCAAGTATCCCCAATGCCGTAAGATGCATGATGATGGCCCCTAGCGGCCAAGTCGTCAATGATTCGAAACCGGTCGCCTGTTTGAGAGCGGGCTCTTCATCATAAATTACAGGCCCTCCCGTAGTGCTTTGCAAAAAGGATACTCGACCATTTGGGCCGCAAGCGGTAACAAGTTTCCCGGCCAGCTTTCGATGTTCATGGTTTACCAGCGGGCAGTTCAAGAGAAACGAACCATTGACCACCACAATTAGCTGGCTGTCTGGCCACTCTGAACTAACGACCCGCGTGACCAATGCGTCATCGCCGGAAGTCAGCAGAGATTGCCAAGTCAACGTCTCCTCGTCGGAAGATATCGCCTCTGAAGATATTTTCGGATTGGCGTTCGAGTTGTTTGCAGCCTTTGGGATCTCCAGACGCGTTCGCAAGGTGATTTCGGTTTTGGCGGCGTCGATGCCCTCGCTCCATTTCCCCGATAATGTTTTCACCGTACGGAAGGGCTTAGTGCCACGCAGATCGAACCATTCGCAATCTTGTTCGTTCGGGGTGGACGATTGTAGTCGATCGTGATCTGCCCGAGCTTCAGCACTTCGGCGAGCGATTTCCATCATTTGCTCGGGGGGAGCCGCGGGCTGTACTTTGCTCCAATACAACGAAGCTGCGTCAAAATCGCGGCCAATGTAGACCAGGGTTCTGCCGGGCTTCCGACTAAGCCATCGTTCCAGGTAATTTCGGTGTGCCTCATCGGGCGGTTCAAAATCGTCGGGTGCCCAGACAATCACTTGCGAATCCTCGAGGCGGGGCGAAAGTCGCCGCCAGGTCCCGACGTGATGTCCCGCTTCCGCGAACATTTCCCCTAACACCCTTGTTCCATTGACGCTTTGCATCCCGGTATTGCCGGCGCGGCGGCCATAGGTACGATCAATATCGGTGTAACCGGAGCAACCGCTGAGACAAAGCCCAAAGGTTGCGAGCAAACCCATCGCCAGTCTCTGCGAGCTATTCATGCCGCCACGTGCTCCAGCTGGCTATGGAAATCGTCCAGCGTCTGCCAACAGCGCTCGAAATGCTCGCGATCCAACCTCTGTTCGCCAAAAAAAACGTCTTCGAACGCAATCATATTCGTACGCAGTACGCGATGAAGAATGGATTGCAACCGAACTTCTCGCAAATACTGTCGATTCGTCTTACCGCGTGCTAACCGGATAAATTGGTGCCTGTCCAGTTCCACGAGTAGGTAACTATACAGGTAGACAATTGCTTGGTTGTAGTCGCCAGCCTGACGCCATCGTTTGGCCTCGTCCAACAAATTCCCTAATGGCTGTTTCAATTGAAATGGCAAACTCTCCACACGAACCGAATCGATGGTGTCATCGGCCAAATCGTCGCCAATCTTGGCCGGCTGGAAAAGGGATACCGGTTTCCCAGCGAAAGTTCTGGCCAAGAAATAGGCGACCACCAGGATCACCACAATAACCGACAACCACGCCAAAGCCTCGAACACAGCGGAGATCCATCTCGGCCAGGCAAAACTCGGTTGGCTACTCGTCCAACGCGAGGGACGATCGTCAAACTGGTCCGGCGGAGCCACATCAAGTCGCCGTAAGTCGTCGGTCGTGACGTCATACCATGGAAAGTCTTCGGCACCGGGAAGTGACTTTTGTGACGGTTCACTGCCAGCCATCCATGAAAAAAACGGCACGAGCAATAGGACAAACGCCCTCATATGATCCGTTCCGTCAACCTAGTGCCTTCGGCGCGTAATCGAAGTTCCACCTCCCAACCTTCCTGTCGAATTCGCACATCCAAGTAGTTTAGAAAACGGACTACCGCCGTGTATCCAGCCACTATCCACATTGCGACGGGCATCATAACCGAAATCATAAAGGATCCGATGCTCCAGTCGTTTAGCAGAACCCCAGAGCAAAAAATGAAGCTCCCAAATAGCATGCTAAACAGCATCCCGGCCAATAAACTTACTGCCAGGTAGCGTCCAAATAAGTCGACCGAGGCGGGTCCGTGTAGCTGGGACGATCGGCGAAACACCGTCATCGTGTACTTCTCTCGCGACCAAACAGGAGTGCGCTCCAGAACCACTATTTCGCTAATAAATGGGCGAAACGCGCGTAAACCAAAAACGCAAAGGAAGACGAGCACAATCAACAGCTCCAACCCGGGACTATCCCCTTGCCGCTGTCTCAAGCCTAAATACAGCAGACAGGCAAATCCAACGCCGCGCTCGATAGCGTGACAAAGCAGAAGTGGCCATGTAAGCCTTCGCGTTTCGCGGAGTACCTCTCGCCAACTGGGGCGTTCGAAAAACATCAGCTGTCCCAAATAGGACGTTACAAATATCGTTGCCAGCGGCGCTTCCAAAAATACCAGTACCAACGAATGCCAGCAAAAGTACAGGACGGTGGAACCGTTATCAATCCAGAATGTCGTTTCGAAATACGAGAAGTCCATGATCCAGCGGAGGAACAAATGATTCATAATGGCAAACGGAACGGCGCCAATTAGCAACATCACCGTCAACCGCTGGAAGTCGTCGCGCAACACATGCAGCGCCAAATCGGACAAGTCGAGCAGTCCACGCTCGCGAATGGCAATATGTGTTTTGTCCAGCTGCAGCATGACTCGTCACCTTCAACCACCGACGTCGCTTGGTTACGCTAGGTTACAGCCGGCTGTTTCCTCGCGGAAAGCCCAGGATCACGAAGTAAAACATGAGCATCCCGCTGCAAATCACAGCAATCGTGGCCTTTACCCAATAAGGTGCCGACGATGGCGAGACAAACGCTTCAACCATGGCGGCCAGACAGAATAAAACCATAGCCGCACCCATGATGGGCATGGCTTCCGTAGCGGTCTTTCGCAGCGACGCTCCCCGTGACAAACCCTTGGTGTAGATCCAGGAAACTCCGATCCGCAATCCAGCACCGGCCGACATCACAATCGCTGTGAGTTCGAATGGCCCATGTGCCGTCACAAAATGAAAAAAATTATCCCCCTGAACCACGTCAGGGCGGGCCATGTATCCGAACGAAGCCCCCAAATTGGCCGCGTTGAACGTTGTGATGAACAAGCCCGGAATGACAAGCAAGCCACCGGCAAAACATTTAAGGCCGATTCCCGTATTGTGACGGATATAGAATCCGGCCATCGCCAGGCCGAAACTAGGATCTCGTCCGTCAATAGGCTTTTCAAAACTCGTCTCCATTTGTTCGATAGTTGCCGGCGAAAGGATTTCTTCTGCGTATCTGGGATACAAATCCTTGGAGTAGGCGACAAACGCCGAAAGTAGAAAGATCCCCCAAAACATCGCAAAAGCAAACTGCACGCAGCGATCATTAAAGATCCGCTGAGGCGCAGCCACCAACAGTAGCTCCGTCCAGGTGTGCAGATTGAATTGACGGCTGCGGTACAGCTGATTGTGTGCCCGCGCCACCAGGCGGTGCAGGTATTGCACCGTATTCGCAGGAAGCTGGTACGAATCCGCTAAAGCCAAATCCGCACAGGCGGCGCGATACAACGCGGCAAATCGTGTTAATGCCTCGGGCCCCAGAGCAGAGCGCCGGCGAGTTTGCAGCCGTTCGCAAAGCAGCTCTAGCTCCTGCCAGTTGGCTCGCCGGCGTTCTAACAACTGAATGACTTTCAAGTCCGTGACTCCTGATGTGCTCCAAGAAACGGGTTGTCATGGCTTACGGCACCGGCACTCGCGGAAGGTTGCGAGGTATTCGTCGAGGACAGCGATTCGCCGTGACTGGCAATAAAGGTGCGGTAATATAAGGCACACAATAACAAATCGTAGCTTGTGTCGGGCGGAAAGCCGAAGCGGTCAAGCAGCGGCTTGGCAACATGCGCAGCGATATCGCGGCGGCGCGGCTGTGAAAAGAATCGTCGCCGTTCCACGTACGTGGAAAGGGTGTGAGCCATGCTGCGACTAACTTGAAAATCGGGTGGAATGAACTCGGCTAATTTCACCGTTCGTGCATCCTCAAGCTTTGCCATACCTGTTAACCAATGCCGTTCTTCCTGAATCACCATGGTGCCGCAAACAATGTCCCCCAATCGCTGGAATCGATCGTTGAGCATCATCACAATCAGGCCCAGCATGCCGGTCGGAAATAGGTACACCGGTGGTATCGAGGTGGTGACAAACGCTCCGAAGACTTGTAAGGATAGCGGCGGCATCATGTCCACATATCGCATAATGTTTCGTAGAACGGCCTGCAAACCGTTGATCGGTTGACCTTCGGTGGTAACCACACGCAAACTCATCACCCGTTTGCCAGGCGTTTGCCCGTTCATATATGCCTCGAATAGGCTGCCATAAAACCAATCGAGGAGAAACCAGGCAATTAAGCCACCCGCCGCCGAGAAACCGCCCATAATCGGTAGCGAAACCACAACGATAAAGCCCACGACCATTAGTGCGGCGGCTCGAACTAATAGATCGATCGCGAATGCGGCCAAACGACGAAACGGGCCTGCAACCGCGTAGTCGAATGCAATGTTTTCGGGCGTGACGATTTGTACGATGCTATCGATCTGTTCGGATTTACCACCCATCTTCGACGGCACCTAAGTTATGCGGCCTACGCCGAAAGGTTTCGCGTTCTGACGTTGTAGTAGGCACACTTCGTGTGCCGTAACGGCACACGGAGTGTGCCTACTACAACA
>JANNPR010000978.1:0-2223 GCA_031400345.1 Planctomycetota bacterium
ATGCACTCGCATTCGGACTTCGTGTTGCTCGAAGACGGCGATGCCCAGAGCAAAATCCGGCAGGGCGTCACCACGGAAGTATTAGGCGAAGGCGGCTCCGCAGGTCCTTATCAAGGCAAACTTTCCCCCCGTACCGCGACGGTGGCCGGCAAAGATGTGCAATGGACTATGCTTGGCCAGTATTTAGATCTTGTCGAGCGGTCGAAGATCGCCACCAATGTCGCTTCCTATGTCGGACTGGACAACGTCTGGCAATGCGCCATGGGGAGTTCGCATGACCGTCCGTCAGATACCGATTTTCGAATGATGCAGACTCTTATCGATGAAGCGATGCAGGAAGGTGCCTTTGGGCTATCCAGCCAGGTGATGATGCCGCCAGGTTCGTTAGCTACCACGGACGACTTAGTCAAACTCTGCGAAGTAGTGGCTCGTCGGGGCGGCATCTATTCCAGTCATATTCGCAACGAGGGTACCGGCGTCTTTGATTCCGTGAAAGAGGCGATTGCTGTTGGAGAACGGGCATTGATCCCAGTCGATGTCATCCATCTAAAGATTGCCGACCAGAAGTTTTGGGGGCGAATGCCCGAGGTCATCGAGTTGATCGAAGCCGCTCGGCGCCGAGGCGTCAACGTGCAGGCGAATGTCTATCCGTACACCCGCGGCAACAATGATCTGATCAGCATCATTCCGCCATGGGGACACGAAGGCGGGCGAGCCAAACTGATTGCTCGCTTGAAAGATCCGCAACAGCGAGCGCGACTAAAACAAGACATCCAGCAAGGCCTGCCAGGCTGGTACAACCATTATTCAGCGGTTGGCGGCGACTGGAGTCGCATGCTCATTAGCGGTAACAACTCAATTTCGGGTCTGACCATGGACCGAGTCATGTCGTTGCGCACGCAGAACAACACAAATCCCGATCTTTTGGAAGAGCTGTTTGACCTGCTCGTCGAGCATGAGGGCTCCGTGCCGACGGTGTTCGCTCATCATACGGAAGACGATATGCGCGTAGCTCTGTCTCAATCGTGGTGTTCCATTGGGTCCGACGGTTCCGCTTATGCGGTCGCTGGTCCACTTCGACGCGGCAACCCGCATCCGCGAAATTTCGGCACTTTTCCGCGTGTGCTGGGGGTGTACGTTCGTCATGAAAAACTACTGAGATTAGAAGACGCCGTGCGCAAGATGACATCCCTCAATGCCTTAAAGGTTGGGCTCCCGGATCGGGGTTTGCTTCGCACCGGTTACTTTGCCGATATCACTCTGTTCGACGCGGACAAGGTAATCGACCGCTCAACATATACCGAACCATTTCAGTACAGCGACGGCATTCAGTACGTAATTGTGAATGGCCAAATCGTGCTCGATCGGGGCACTCACACCGGTGCACGACCCGGTCGCGCGATCCGGAAAGGCGTTGAATAAATGCTTAGGGGCAGAGGTCAGACGTCAGGGCAGAGGAATGGCACAATCATAGACCAATTCGGGCCTGAGGTTTCAAACCTGCACCACGCGTTTGGGTGTGTTCGAAATACGAATCACGAGAACACGAAAGACGAAAACAAGAAACAAAAACGGAAGATTTCATAGGGCGCGAATTCGATATTATGTGGAAGAGAATAGCTCCGGACGATATTTATCGCACTTCGGTCTAATTGTTTTCCACGCCCCCCGCTCCTCAACACAATACCCAACTTTGGTCCTCAAAGCGGCTCTTTTCCTAACGGTTATTCCGTGTTTTCGCGTTTCGTGTTTTCGTGATTCGTATTGAATATCACTCGGGAGGAACCTTTGAAAAACAAATCACTGCTTCTGGCCCGCTCGTTCCGAAGTTGCCATCTCTCGCAGCATACGTAACGCAGCTTCCACGATCATCTCACCCGCACCTGGTTGCAACATTGAGTTCGTCACTTCGTAACTTCCGCCGGCGTAAGCGGCACGTGTGGGAATGTAGACGGTTTCGACACAGTTCGATAATTCGACGATGAGCGTGGTCTTATAAGGAGACCCTCGTTTGATGGCGAGCCCCAGGTCGACAAACACCTCGCCGGGCAGGCAGACGATAGCGACGTCGTGACCCAAGCCAATGGTGTGCACCTCGATCGGCAAATGGTCGCCAACGCCAGACCAGGTATGAGTTAAACCCCAATTGATGAAATCCTGGGTCTTGGCCTGTGGCGTTCCGTTGCGGAGCTGGTCCAACATCAGGGACTTGTAGGCATTGAC
>JANNPR010000081.1:0-2475 GCA_031400345.1 Planctomycetota bacterium
TGTGCCGTAACGGCACACGGAGTGTGCCTACTACCACGACCCGGCATCCTCGATGGACACTGGTTTTCCGTTTCCAGAAAAGGAAGCTTCGACGGCCTCGAGCACGCGGATCACACGAAGCCCGCAGGCCCCATCACTTTGGGGTTGCTGGCGAGAACCAACGCAGTCGATAAAGTGGCGGCACTCAGCGGACAGCGGTTCAATGGCGTCGACCTTCGGACTATGAATATCGCCATCTCGAACCGCGAAACGGGCTCCGCCGAAATCCGCACTCGGATCGTCGTCCAGGGCGATCCCCTTCTGATAGATGCGCAATGGCTCGACGGGATTAAGGTCGTTAAAGACCACACGCCGCTGAGCTCCGACGACAACCGTTTCGCGAACTTTGTGTGGTTCGATCCACCCGGCACGAATGTTGGCAACCACATTGTCCAGGTAACTCAGCGTAACAAAAACGACATCCTCGCGATTTCCGCTGAGTACGCGGCTGCCAACCGCAGACACCCAGCGCGGAGCGGCATCCATGAGATAATCAAAGATCGCAACGTCGTGCGATGCCAGATCCCATAAGGCACTGGTATCGGAACGGATGGGCCCGAGGTTGGTTCGTATCGAGTATAGGTAGTACAAGCGACCGAGATGTTCTGGCGCGCAAGCCCGTTTGAGCTCTCGGACGCCACCGTTAAACAGAAATGTATGGCCCGTCATTAAAATTCGATTTAAGCGTCTAGCCAACTCACAAAGTCGTTCACCGTCCGCTGAATTGAGGGCCAGCGGCTTTTCGACCAGGACGTCTCGTCCCATCGTTAACGCCGTGGCCGCCAGTTCGGCATGAGTGGCCGCAGGTGTGGCGATAATCACGGCTTTCACTTCGGGGTGAGAGAGCAGTTTTCCCGCATTCCGTGTACAGAATGCCCCCGGGAAACGAGCTGCCGCGGCGGTCAATTGTGGTGGCGAGATGTCGCAGATCGCCGTCAAACGGGCATCCGTGAACTCGCTGATGATTCGCGCGTAGTTCGGCCCCCATTGTCCATACCCCATCAGTCCAATGCCAAGCGGCGTACTTCCCATGCGACTCCAAACCCTTACTAATCCAGCCGACTGCCAAACCGCTTGAAGAGCGGCCGCAATCGCTTTAGATAATCGTGATAATCCACTTCGAGAAACCGAGCCTGAGGCGTGCTTCCCCAGCCGACTGGGCCAGCATTGTGAGACTTCAAATGACGGAACCAGGATGTATCGGCCGGATTTCGTTTGTGGGCTTTTATAAACAGTGTAATCAACCGCGTCACTTCCACGGCCACTGGCCACGTTTTGGTACTTGGCTCGGATAGTCCGACGAAGAATAGGTTGTCAAATTGGGGATGGAACACATTCAAATACAAATTCGGGACACCGTCTTGGATGGCAAGATATTGTTGATCGAGGAATGGAATGGTGAGCTTGTAGCCTGTGGCGAAGATGATGAGGTCGATCTCTTCGGAGTGGCCATCGACGAATTCGACACGCGGTCCATCGAAGCCAGCAATGTTGGGTCGGATCTGGAACCGCCCATGGGCCAGCTCGGATAAGTAGCGATCGTTCGGGATTACGCGTTCGGAAAAGAGCCGGTGGTCGGGCTTGGGCAGACCCAATGCCACGGGGTCGAGCAAACTGACGTGCAGTGGCCACCACGCCATTAAGCGGTGCATCCATAGCGGTGCGCCGTATCGCCATAGAAAGTCCGCGCCGGAATCCGACGGCGTCCCAAACAAGAACTTGGGCACAAAATGCCGACCATTGCGCACGCTGTGAAAGGCCTTGGAGGCGAAACGTCCCGCTTCGACCGCGATGTCACAACCTGAATTTCCCGTCCCTACTACCAGAACTCGCTGCCCGACTAGCTCCCGGCTATATCGGACTTGCCTGGAATGCATACTTCGGCCAGAGAAGTGACCAGGATACGAAGGCCAGTTCGGCTCCCACAGATGACCGTTCGCCACCACGACCCCTGCGTACTGACGTTCCACGCCACCAGACAACGTTACCTTCCAACCGTTGTCTGCCGGCTGAATCTGTTCGACCGCGGTATTAAATGTGATCCGGGGGTACAAGCCAAAATGCTGTGCGTAAGACCGAAGGTACTCCAGCACCTGCCGATGATTCGGATAGCAGGGGTAAGAACTAGGCATGGGGAAATCGGCAAACTCGGTTTGCTTCGTTGAGGAAATCAAATGCGTCGCGTCGCAAACGCTTCCGCTAGGACGGTCAAAACGCCACACACCTCCCACATCGTCCTCACGCTCAAAACAATCAAATGGCAAGCCTGCATCTGTCAACACTCGCGCCGCGGCCAACCCAGTTGCTCCCGCGCCAATCAAGCAGTATGTGTCAGGGTCGCCGGATAAAGCCATTATCAATGCCGATAATTTGTTGAGTATGCGGCAACAACCCGAAGCGCAAGCGAGAAAATGGTCGCGGACCTCGCTTGCGCTT
>JANNPR010000982.1:0-2452 GCA_031400345.1 Planctomycetota bacterium
GCCATGCCAGGCAGTCGGCAGTGATGAATAAACCCATCGCTCGTTGCCAGCCACCAATTTTTCGAAGTCTCGCGCTTCCATCACTCATCGGTTTTTTCCCTGCGCCCGTCCTGACTGCGCCCATGCCGACTGCCGACTCCCCACTGCCGACTCCGCACTGCCGACTGCCGACTGCCGACTGCCGACTGCCGACTCCCCACTATGTTTGCTGTAACTCGGCGGCACGAAGCGTATTCGCCAGGAGCATTGTGACGGTCAATGGACCGATGCCGCCCGGGACAGGAGTGATATGGCTGGCGACCTCTCTCACCGTTTCGAAGTCGACGTCTCCGACGAGTTTCGAATTCACCCGATTGATACCAACATCCACCACGACGGCACCTGGTTTGACCATCTCGGCAGTTACAAAGCGGGCTTTTCCAATCGCCGCCACCAGAATGTCGGCCTGTCGTGTATGCATCGCCAGGTCGGGTGTCTGACTATGGCAGAGGGTGACAGTGGCATTGACGGCGGATGGGCCCAGCGGTGAATCACGCTGCATGAGCATGATCGCTAGAGGCTTACCGACAATTTCGCTACGACCGATGACCACGACATGTTTTCCGGCGACTGAGATGCCGCCGCGGTGCAGGATCTGCTGTACGCCATGCGGGGTGCACGGCAGAAAACGGGGACGCCCCTGAGCCAGCCTGCCAACGTTTTCCGGATGAAATGTATCGACGTCTTTTAAAGGATGTACGGCATCCAAGATCCGGCTCTCGCGAATTTGCACCGGCAGCGGCAGCTGCACCAGGATTCCATGCACCTCGTCACTTTTATTTAACTTGGAAATGAGCGCCAATAAGTCCTCTTCCGCCGAGGCTGCCGACAACCGGTGCAACCGGCTTTCCATCCCGACTCGCTCGCATGCCTGTTGCTTATTGCGTACATAGACCTCGCTCGCTGGGTCGTCCCCCACTAACACGGCGGCTAGACAGGGCACGATCGTCGAATTTTCGATGAACTCGGCGACCTGTTCCGTTATTTCAGCTTGGATTTGCGCGGCTAGTATCTTCCCGTCGAGAAGTTGTGCTGTCACGAGAATTCCTTGTTGTTGCCGATCAATAGAAATCAATTGATGTATTTCACAAGGGGACTCATAGCCTCGGAGGGCGGGACATGCGCAGCGGCCCACCCCAGGGACCCGCAGGCAAGGCAAATTGAAAGTTGCAAATTGCGAATTGAAAATTGAAAATTGAAGAGAAGATCGAAGATTAATTCCGACGGCGCAGACCCATTACCACTTTTCATTCCACCCGGCGTTCTTTATTTTGCAATTTGCAATTTGCAATTATCATTTTGCAATCAACTGGTTATCGGTGAGGCCGTCGTTCGCTGCACGAGCTTGTCCCACCCAACATCACATGAGCGAACCGTCGAAGCCTTACCTGAATTCCAATCGCTCGCTGCGAGCTTGTCCGACCCTACGTCACTGCCTAAGCTATGCACTTCCGCAAAAAAGCTAAAATCGGGGACCTCCAATGATTGGCCATATGGTTTATTTCACGTTAAAAGATAAGTCGAAAGCATCCGTCGGAGCAATGTTGGCTGCCTGCCACAAGTACTTGAACGGTCATCCGGGAACCGCATTCTTTGGCGTGGGAACGCTGGTTTCGGACCTGAGCCGTGAGGTAAATGACCGCGAATTCGATGTCGCGTTGCAAGTTGTTTTCGCAACCCGAGAAGCCCACGATGCCTATCAAGTACACGAACGGCACACTCAGTTCATTGCTGAGAACCGGTCGAATTGGGCTAAAGTTCGAGTTTTCGACGCCGATCTTAGCTAATGTTAGCTGATCTACGGACGGTACCGCGCACGCCGTTGTAGTAGGCACACTTCCGTGTGCAGTCACGGCACAAGGAGCGGCCTACCACTGCGCTCACCAGCGCCGGTCGTCGGGATGAAGTTCAAGTTGCATGGGAACGTGAATGCGAATGGTTGTGCCTTTTCCCGTGGAGCTGCGGATCGCTGCCCGGCCCCCAAATATTCGGGCGCGCTCCCGAATTCCGGACAGGCCATATCGATGCTGTGGAATCTTCTTAGGATCGAAACCGGCGCCCACATC
The DNA here is from genome assembly GCA_031400345.1 of Planctomycetota bacterium. GTDB lineage: Bacteria > Planctomycetota > Planctomycetia > Pirellulales > Pirellulaceae > JANNPR01. The sequence continues at coordinate 2,106 of JANNPR010000982.1, forward strand.
GCGGACTTCCAAAACGATTTGCTCTTTTCGTCGTTCGAGTTTAACGCTGGCATGCGACACTTTCGCATGGCGGTGGACATTGGTTAATGCCTCTTGCGCCATGCGAAAAAGGGCGCCTTCCAACGAAGGGTTGAGCCGATCGAATGATTTCGAATGGCTGAACTCAATATCCAGTCGGCCACTCTCTCGATGCTCTTGAATTAAGTACTCGATCGCCGCAACCAGCCCCAGATGATCGATTACTAAAGGTCGCAGTTCACGAATGAGTCGACGTGTTTCGTTGATGGCCACTCGCAAGTGCTCGCTCAACTTTGTCAACTCAGCTTTAAGTTTTGGGTGGTCGTCCA
>JANNPR010000083.1:0-4045 GCA_031400345.1 Planctomycetota bacterium
CCTCCTAAGAACGTCGCCACATCGAATTCTTCGACGAATTGCATGTCGAGCACATCGCAATGAACTAATTCGCATTCCGAAGCATCCGCCGATGGCGGCAGATTTCTGCGCGCGGCGGCGAGCATTCCCGTGCTAAAGTCGACTCCCACGATGCGCCGGCACAACGGCTGCAACATGGTCATCGCGGCTCCCGTTCCACAACACAAGTCCACCGCTGAATCTAGCGGGCCCAACTCGCGCAACACAACTGCTACCGCTTGCAAAATCTCCGGAGGCGTGCGAAACGGGGTGAAATCAAACTTCGGCGCGAGCAGATCGTATCCCTTTTCAGTGGATGACAACGCTTGCCGACCCAGCTCCCAGAATGTCGGTCCGTCCGGATGAAACATTTTTTAAAACCAGAATCCGTAATTTGAAGTCGAATTATGCGTGCTCGACGCCGGCACCTTACTTTGCCAGGGAGATCTCGCTCCAGTATATTTCGCTGCGGCTCTTTACTAACACCCTAAGGCATTGCAGGAGCTACCCATGCCAGCATTCCGGTTCTGTACCGCCTTCTTCCTCGTCGCTGCCGCCACGAGTCTTTCGACAGCACAGCAAGTAACGCTCGAACGAGTATTTCGTGATGGCGCAAAACAGACCACGGTCACTGAAACAAAAATGGCACAGACCCTCACCATCTCGGGTAGGGAGATAGCGACGGGAAACGAACAAACCATCACAGTCGTGGCTGAATCGGGTAAACGAGCGGCGGACGGAACAATAAAGCTTCAACGCAAAATTGTGGGTATGACGGCTAAGGTAAGTTTGCCTGGCCTGAATGTCGAATTTGATTCGGCAAAACCGGATGCTGCACCGGCCAATCCGCAGTTAGCCGCTGCTATCGACATTTTCAAGGCGATGAACGGCGCCCGTTGGAGCGAGGTTCGTGGCAAAGATAATCGAGTCATTTCTGTCGAGGGCAGCTTAAACGTACTCGAAAACCTAGGTCCTGAGTCCCAAAACGCGCTTCGCGATCAGCTTGATCCGGAATATCTCAAGCGGTCAGCAAATCGTGAGATGGATAAGTTACCGAGCAAGCCGGTTACCAAAGGTGATAAATGGGACCTCGAGGACACTCAGAACTTGGGCGCAGGTCAGAAGATGACTTTTAAGACAACTTACCAATACGAGGGGCAGGCGTCGCTGGAGGGAAAAAGCTACGACAAAATATCCTTCTCCCACACTGGAGTTGCCTACCAATCCGACCCCAAGGGAGGTTTGCCATGGAACGTCAAAAAAAGCGATCTCAAGGTCGCGTCTTCCAAAGGAGAGATGTTTTTCGATCGACGGCAAGGTGCAGTCATACGTACGACGGAAAAGGTGCACATCCAAGGCGAGCTTGTCTTCGCAGCTGGCGGCCAAGAACTTCCAGGGAAGCTAGACCTCACTATCGATAACCTGGCCATTAGTAAATGACACTATCGCAGTGTCGTTTGTTTCATCTCGAAGGTCCCTGCAGCGTAACGAGCTCGCCACGGATGCCAACCTACGATGTGATTGTCTTGGGAACCGGAGGTGTGGGAAGCGCGGCTGCGTACCACTTGGCGCGGCGCGGGCTGCGGGTGTTGGGACTTGACCGCTTTTCCGGTGGCCATGATCGAGGAAGCTCCCACGGGCAAACCAGGATCATCCGTAAAGCCTATTTCGAACATTCGAATTACGTTCCGCTATTGCAGCGCGCCTACGAGCTATGGTTTGAACTTGAACAGTTCCGAAAAGAAAAGCTTTACCAGCCAGTCGGTTTAGTGCAAATCGGGCCTCCCGATGGTGTAGTGATTCGGGGTGTATTGGAAAGCGCGGCGCGACACGGCTTGCCGATCGAACAATGGGATCACGAAGCTTGCTCGCGTTTCATATCTGGATTCACAATACCTGAGGGTTACTCGGCGGTCTTCGAACGACAGGCCGGGTATCTGCATGTCGAACGTTGCGTTTTGGCCCACCTTCAAGAGGCGCAGCACGCCGGCGCTGAACTCCGGTGCCACGAATCGGTGATTAGCTGGCGGGATCAGGGGGATGGCGTGGAGGTGCGCACCGATCTCGACACCTATTCGGCCGGCAAGTTAGTGATCGCCGCCGGAGCATGGGCCTCTCAAATACTCGGCGGACTCAGCATCCGATTGAGTGTTCTGCGGAAACACCTTCATTGGTTCCGTTGCCATGAAAAGCCATATCAACAACAGCATGGTTGTCCGACATTTCTCTATGATTTGCCAGAAGGCTGTTTTTACGGATTTCCTTGTTTCGACGAAACGGGTTTGAAGGTCGCCGAGCACAGCGGAGGGACGGCAGTCGCTGATCCACTTGACGACGCTCGCCTGCCAGAGCCAGAAGATGAAATGCAAGTCGAATCGTTTGTGGATACCTACCTCCCAGGCGTTTCGCTCGTCAAATTACATCATTGTGTTTGCTACTATACTTTGTCCCCCGATCGTCACTTTATTGTGGACAAGCATCCAGAGAATTCAGCAGTGGTTTTCGCTGCGGGGCTTTCGGGACATGGATTCAAATTTACCTCGGTGCTTGGAGAGGCGCTTGCCGATCTCGCCGAGAATGGCACATCACAATTACCTATCAAATTTCTCGGGTTAGAGCGGTTTGGTAGGTAGTAGTACGTAATTCAACAGGCTGGCAAGCAAGAACGCCGTAAGTTACCATGCGGTGGGTCGTCGACGTTCAGAAAACAGAGCACATGAGGAAAGTCGTGATGGGACACAAGACCAGTCGCGTCCTGATCGTTTTGGGTCTATTTTGCCATACGTGCACCACCATGGCACAGGAATGGACTCGCTTCCGAGGACCCAATGGGACCGGAGAAAGTGAAGCTTCCACAATTCCAGCGCAGTGGACGCAGTCCGACTACAACTGGAAGACGAAGCTGCCAGGTATTGGACACTCGTCGCCGGTGATTTGGGGAAACAAGGTATTCGTAATGAGCGCGAACCCGGACGACGCCACGCGCTATGTGTTAGCGATTGACGTAGCCGACGGAAATATTGGCTGGAATCGCGAATTCAAATCAACGCGCCATCATTTACATCTTCGCAGTAGTTACGCATCGTGCACTCCAGCGGTCGACGCCGATCGAGTATATGTGGCCTGGTCGGCGCCCGAGTCCACCACATTGAAAGCGTTCACTCATGACGGGGACGAGTTGTGGTCCCGCGACCTAGGAACTTGGATTAGCCAACACGGGTTTGGCACGTCGCCCATCGTCTATGGGGAAATGGTTATCATTACCTGTTCCCAGGAACCGTCGAAGCTTGAAAATACGCCGGAACCGCAACATAGTTTTGTGGTCGCCGTCGATCGAAGCACGGGCAATGTTTTGTGGAAGACGCCTCGGAAGATCGACACGGCATCGTTTTCGGTCCCTTGCATTTATCAACGCGACGGCGGTTCGTCGGAAGTCATATGCTGTAGTACTGCCGAAGGGATTTTCAGTTTGGATCCCGTTACCGGCAGCGAAAACTGGTCCTTGCCGGTATTCACCATGCGCACGGTGAGCTCGCCTGTGATGGCTGGTGGACTGATTTTCGGCACGACAGGCTCGGGGCAAGGGGGAAGTTATGTCGTGGCCGTGCGTCCTGGAAATAATCCGGAAGTGGCCTACGAGTTTAAGGCGCAGGCACCTTATGTTCCCACTCCGGTATGCCGCGGAGACTTAATGTTTTTGTGGTCCGACAAGGGGTTCGCTACATGCATTGACGTCGCCACAGGAAAGTCTTATTGGCAACACCGAATCGGAGGTAACTTCTCTGGTTCGCCGGTACGCGTGGCGGACAAAATCTACTGTGTAGACGATGACGGAGTCGTGGTGGTATTAGCGGCGGAGAAAGAGTTTAAAGAGTTGAGCCGAACTCCTTTGGGAGAGGCCAGTCGCGCCACACCTGCAATCGCCGACGAGCGGATGTACCTAAGGACTTATTCGCACCTGATATCCATTGGCGGCAAGAAGAGATAATTGTTGTAGTAGGCACACTCCGTGTGCCGTTACGGCACA
>JANNPR010000998.1:0-1755 GCA_031400345.1 Planctomycetota bacterium
CGAAGTGCAATTTCCGCTGTACTTGGGTCTGGATGTCCTCTTCACGCCCGAGAAGTCGACGCATGTGTTCGTGGTTCGACTGCTGAGCTGTTCGCAATGCCAGTCGGTCGCGTAGGAAATCGAACCCAAACTCTCGCGCCGTGCCGTACGTGATGTCGCATTGGTAAGCGTCGAAGCGCTGGGGTCTTGGCGTCTCAGCGTCGACTGCGCTCACGCTCAGGCCCAGCAATTCATAGACTGGACGCACCAGGTTCGCATCCCGCACTGCGAGATAATCGTTGGCCGTCGCCACGTGTACGCCTTCGCCAGTCAGTGCCGCCAAATAGACCGGCAAGGTGGCAGTTAGCGTTTTGCCCTCTCCCGTCTGCATTTCGGCCATGGCGCGTTGATGCAAGGCGATGCCACCGATCAGCTGCTCGTCGTAGTGTCTCATCCCCAGCGTTCGCGTCGCGGCAACACGCACGAGTGCATAAGCGTCCGCAAGTAAATCATCGAGCGATTCGCCGCTCTGAGCGCGGTACCTCAACGCCAGGCTGTCTCGTCGCAATTCATCATCCGAACGAGCCACTATTCTGGTCTCTAGTTCAGCAATGCGCTGCAGCAACGACCGCTGGGTCGTCGGAAAAGGGAGTGCATTTCGGAGAATATGAACCAGCCCATTGAGCATCGATCAGTTTTAGCGGCGAATCGTCGCTTCAGTTTCCAGAGTCTCGGCTTTGGGTTTCCAGCCATTGGAGGATCGGGTTGTCGACGAAGTTTTACTACCCACAGTGGAATCGCTAGTTCCTTCACTACGTAGCCGATTGGGAAATTGGACGCGAGGGGCGGCAGCAGGAAGCGAGGTGATTTCCACCGCGTCTTTTGATTTTGGCAATGGGCCGGGTGTGCCTTCGATGGGCCGAGTGCGTTTGTCTGAGTTTTCTGACGAAGGGTGCGGAATGCGAATATTCGATCCCGGTTCTTGGGCAGTTACCTGAATCGACGCGGCAGCGTGACTGGCCGGCCGTATACCCGATCCGACGTCCTCAGAATTCGAACGCTGATCGCGACGAGAGCCTAGTAGTCGGGGTTCCTTCCAAGTCGTCGTTTCGCTTTTGGAGTTGGTAGTGGAGCTACCGCTGGGCCCAGTCGAATCAGCCAAGGATGTTGTCCCGTCCTTCCCATCCATACCAACTCGTGGTGCGTTGGATGCGGGCTGACCATTGGGATAATAGGGGTCCGGCGTTCCAAAGCTTCCTGTCGAGGGAGCCGGCACTCGAGTGGCGCCAAACGGCGCCATTACGTTGAAGGACGGCATTGGGGCACGGCAACCTCCAAAGAGAATTGCCCACAAGCACAGAAATCGTTTCATGACTGTGTTCCCCACCGCCAGCGTAACATGTGGCTGAAAATAAAGCCGGAACGGCCCACCCGAATGGGTGCGGAAGGATAGCGACCGGTGCCGGCCGCTGCTAGAGAGATTTTGCAAGAATTCGTGAATTAGAGCTAGCCCTTCGTTGGCAACTGATTCAACATCGGGCGAACTTCGTCGGCGAAGTCACGAGCGTCTTTAAATTCACGATAGACGCTGGCGAAGCGCACAAAGGCAACTTGGTCCAGTTTTCCCAGATGATTCATGACCAGTTCGCCGAGCACGTGAGATTCCACTTCCATTTCGAAACGGTCGTTCATGTCGTTCTCGATGGCCGATACCGTGGCGTTGATCTGGTCGGCACTGATCGGTCGCTTCCAACAGGCTTTTTCCAAGCCCTGTCG
>JANNPR010000088.1:0-7840 GCA_031400345.1 Planctomycetota bacterium
GTGGAAAAGACCTTTCGGGACGGCCTTTGGTCGGTCGAGCTTCGCACGCCAATCGTGGGTGGTCTCAATACCGATCAATTGGTGGACGGAACAAATCGCAATTTTCAATCGACCGAATTGGGAAACGTAGGCCTCGCATTCAAAAGATTATTACACCGTGGCGATATGTTAACCGTTGCTACCGGACTGGGGGTAATTCTTCCAACGGCAGACGACGTCCGATTGTTCAGCGCGCCAGGTATCGTTGCTGTCACTTTTAACAACGAGGCTTACTACTTGCAACCGTTTATGGGATTCTTCATTACGCCGAACGAAAACCTATTCGCGCAGCTTGGAATGCAAGCGGATTTCGATGCCCGGGGAAACTCGATGGACGTCGCCGCGACTGGGCCAGGCGTAGACGGAGTTTTACAAGATCAGACTCTGTTGTACCTGGATGCGTCCGTCGGATATTGGATATACCGAAATCCATACGGCCGCGTGACCGGCCTAGCACCGATCGTCGAATTGCATCACACCACGACGCTGCAGAATACTGACCGAGTGTCCAACGGTAGTCCAGCATTCACGGTTACCAACGTCGCAAATCGAATGGACGTGTTGAACATGACCCTGGGTTTCCGCACTGAGTTTGGTGGCGGCACGTCGTACTTGACTGTGGCAGCAGTGTCCCCACTGCGTGGTAACAGCGATGAGTTCTTTGATACGGAGCTGGGCATCCAGTTTACGCGGTTCTTCTAGATTTGTCGCTTGTTACCGCGTCTAACATGATCGCGACTTGCATATCGCCCATGACGTTGACTGCCGATCGAAGTCGGGCATTGATAAAGTCGATGCTGAGGACAATCGGCAGAGCAAGTTGAATGGTCTTTTCCGGTAGACCGGCGGCGTTAAGGACTAACGTTAAGATAATCAAGCCCGAATTTGGAATCCCTGCTATTCCCATGCTGCCAGCCAGGGCCGCCAATAAAATGGCGATCTGTTGGCTAGTGGGCAAGGCGAATCCCGCCGCCTGCGCGATAAATAGCGCCGTAATCGCTTCGTACAGCGTAATTCCATCGTTGTTGAAATTGGTGCCAACACAGGCGGAGAGGCGCGCCGATGTATCGCTCACCCCCATCCGGCGCAGTGCCTCCAGCGTCAGGGGTGCCGTAGCCAGACTGCTGTTGATCGAGAAACCGGTCAAAATAGCTCCCAAACCTTCGCCGAAATAGGTCAGCGGAGACTTGCCGCCGATCAACCAAGCTGAAAGCGGGTAGTAAACGAGCGAGTGCAAACTCAACGATACGACGACGGTTATGAAAAACACGGCGACCAATCGAAATACCCCGGGCCCGGTGCCTCCAATCACACCGGCCACCGCGCAAAAAATCGCGTAGGGTGCCAGTTCAATGATCCACCCCAATATCTTCAAGACAATTTGGTACGCGGCGACAATCGATTGTTCGAAGGAATGTATCGCTTCCGTCACTTCGGCAACGCCAGAGTTCTGTTTAAGAGATCGCATCGCGGCGCCGACCAGGATCGCGAAAACGGCAACCGTCAGCACCATGTTGTCGGTGAACGGTTGGGCCACACTTTTGGGAACATACGATCGGAGTATCCCAAGTGGCGACAGCGTTACTTGTTTCGCTTTCTGGGCTAGGTCCTTGGCCGAGTCAGCAGACACGTGTTGCGCGCGTTCTTCTAAAGTCCCCTGCCAAGCCCGTCCTGGCTCCCAAACGTTGAGGATAGTGAGCCCGATGGCGAAGGCCACCGCAATGTTCATTGTGCAGATGACGAACATTTTCGCTCCCTGACGGCCAGAGATGTCGGTGCGCACGAACGCGTCTAGGATGGCAAAAAAGATGAGCGGCGTCGCTAAGGCCGTTAGTAGCTGAATATACAGGTTGGCAATTACTCCGAATTCCGCAGTTGTCCAACCAAAAGCGATATTCTCAATGCCGAACGCTATCCCAACCGACGTACCGAGAATCACACCGGCCAATACTCGAAGGTACATCGGCCACGACAACGGGTTCCAAGATAATGCGTTTGAAGACAAAGGCTCAACAGATGGGGTAGGCTCGCAATCTTTTTCAGTAGACAATCTATCTTAGGGATCAATCAATCGCAATCGAATGCAAGAAAGGGATGGTAAGATCGATGTGCCGATCCCTGAACAAAAAGGGCAAGAAGATACGGAAGGCAGAATGACGTCCAAACGGACCGACGGAAAATCTCAAAAGTGTGCCACTGGCAGCCGCCGGAGTTGACTACGATAGCCGGTAAAGGACTTTCGGCGGCAAGCCAGTGCGTGAAGCGTAACAATCGCCTAGGCGCAAAAAAGGCGATTGGATACCGGCCTAATCGGTCCCAGCTTTAACTCTAGCCTTGACCGACTGCAGCACTGGCTTGCCGCCGAAAGGTGCGTTCTTGCACGACTAACCTTTCGCCGGCCGCTGCCTGAAGTGGCACACTCAGGCGTGGACCTCAATCAAAACTTAACGCTGGCATCCACGGGATACATAGGACGAGCGCGGCGATATTGGAGTTGCTTAAAGTCGTGCGTATGGATCGCGCGGGCATTGATGTTGTAAATCGAACCGCCTAGTTGCTCGAAACCCGAGCGAAAATGCGCGGCCGATTTGACGGAAATGTAACGCATTCGGCTGCAGTCGATACCGAGCGAACGCGCGAACGCTTGATCAAGCGGCTGCATTGTGGCGCTGATGACAACCACGTTTACACCGCCACTTCGCAGCCAAGCCGACTTCCCGAGGTTGCCTGTAAGCCCGGCATACATCGGGCCGTCGTAAAGGAAGACACCATCGGATAACGCGACGACTTCTCCTTCGAACGGGACCGGCGGACCTTGAATTGGGTCCGACCTACCGCCTAGAAGCGTTGTGATGCGTGCACCCGCGCCCACTTCGTGTGCCATTTCCGCCGCTTGTTGATCTACAAGATATAACAGCAACGAGTCGTCAAGATTTCGTTCGAGGAATGTTTGCAAAACTTCCGTCGAATCGCCCGGAGCGCCGCCGCCGGTGTTATCGGCCTGGTCGGCGAGAATAATCGGGAACCTGGCGTGTCGCTCGCCATCTTCTAGAGCGTCGCACAGAGCAAGCGGAGGCCGGTACCAATCCGCTCTTCGCTCCCAGATCCAGTTTGCCAATTCATCGGCGGTCCGTTCAGCTAAGGCACGATCGCCATCGCTCACGACGATCACTGACGGACCCATTTCCGGAACGTCTGCCCATGGAAAACCAGTCGATAGTGTTATTGAACAAATCCCAAGGCGTCGTTCCAGCTCATGTACTCGATGAAATGCTTCATCAATCGGCGGGTGTCCGGTAACTTGCTGCGACGCGCTCCAGAAAAGAGGCAACTGACGAATCGCGGTCACGGGGCTGACCCTTCCGATTCGACACAAGGTCGACACCAACAAGCTAGCGGCTTCGAAGCCCCGTTCGGCCATGTCGACATGCGGGTAAGTATCGAAGCCGACGATGGCATTAGCCGCTTTGACTCGCCGCCAGGTGTGATTCGCATGTAAATCAAATGTCGCCACGATCGGCGTTGATGTTCCCACAGCACTCCGAACTGAATCGATGAAGTCGCCGTCTGCGTCCTCAATTCCTTCGACGACCATCGCTCCATGCAGATCGAGCAACACGCCATTAACGGGAACACGATTGTCCAACTCGTGAAGCAGTCGATCCAGGAATTCCGATCGCAGCTTTTCATAATCGGCTCGATCGATTAGCCCGCTGGGATACGCGAACGTCCACAACAGGGGCACCAAATCGAATCCGAGACGTGCAGCGCCGTCGATAAATCCACCGGTGCAAGTATTCGTGCCGCGAAATCGTTCGATGATGGCATCTCCGCGAAACAGTCCGAAACCGTTTTCGAATTCGCGAAGGGTTGTGACCGTCTTGGCGAACGTGCTGGTTTCGTGCGAGATTCCTCCGGTGACGATGCGCATGGTGTCCTCTCAGTTCAAGCTTAAACGTTCCAAAGCTCTTACTTTGTCCTGTCGCCTTTAATAAGAATCTGTTGTAATTGTCTTTTGATGCATCCGACAATGGGATCTGCTCACGGTAGGTATTGTATTCACTGGCGGGAGCCAAACATGATTCGACAAAGGTGGATTACGCGTATCTGCGCCTGCTTGGCGATTGCCTGTTCTGCTGCGGCGGATGATGCGGCGGAACTGAACCGGATCTTGGAGAGCCGCGATGTGCAGGAAAAGTTGCGTGCAGTCGAAGGTTTGGGAACGGAAAAGGCATCCGCCGCGGAAATTAAGGTACTGGCGGCGAAGTTAAGTGATGCGGACGTTGGCGTGCGAGTTGCAGCGGTTAGGGCGTTAGCGAAGATGGGACCGGTCGCGAAGTCGGCCAAAGGCGATTTGCTGCAGCGCTTGAGCGACGACGAATTCGGGGACGATGGCGAGCCTGTTTGGTACGCCTCCGCCGTTGCGCTCGGCAAGATTGATCCAGAGATGATCCCGGAGATTCGCAATTGGTTGAAGCAAGACGACGTCAGGATGCAAGTTATCGCTGCTACCGTTATTCACGAAATCGGTCCAACGGCGAAGGATGTGCTGCCGATCGTGTTGGAGCTGGTAAAAAATGATGACTCACGAGTGCGGATCTCAATGATTTACGCTTTGATGGGTTTGAAGTCGGAAGCGGCTCCGGCAGTTCCACAGTTATTGGCGTTGCTTCGTCACGAGGATTTTCACACTCGGTATTGGACGTGTCGAGCCATTGGTCGAATTGGACTCCCGATCACACAGCCCGCCGTGCCCATTCTCGTTGAATTGCTGGAAGATGAAACTCCCTCGGTGCGCGGCAATGCTGCTGCGTCCTTAGGGAAGCTTGGCCCGGCAGTTGCCACGGTCGCGACGGAGCCACTGAGAAAGGCCCTGAATGACAAACTATATAACGTGCGTGTGTCGACCTCGATTGCGCTTGGCGAACTGGGGCCGGCGGCCAAGGATGCGGCACCTGCGCTGGAAGCATGTCTAACTCGGCAGGGTTTTTCGGCGCGTAGTCAAGCGGCGGTGGCGTTGTGGCGAATAACCAACCGCCCCCAGCCCTCCGTGGATGTATTGCTCGCCGAGATTCAACATCCTGATTCGCCCTGGGACGCCGCCGAAGGCTTTCAAATAATGGGTGGAGCTGCTGTGGAAGCAGTGAATCGTCTAGTCGAGATTTCACGATCGGACAATCCAGAGACACGCGTATTTGCCGCGCAGGCACTGGGAGGGATCGGAGCGTCGGCAAAAAATGCTTTACCGCGGCTTCAAGAGTTGCGAAACGATCCCGACGAGGGAGTACGGGAAGTCGCCGCTCAGTCTATTCAAGTAATCGATCCCCTGGCTAAAGCGCCGAATAAGTAAGTCACTGCCAGACAGAGAGTGCCGGGGGACAAGGCTATTTTCCTAACTCCACCCGCAGACGCATGGCCAGAGTACTTGCGTGTCCTTCGCGGAGGCATAAGGGATTGACCGTCAACCGCCCTTGAGCCAGTTGTCCATGTCCCACGTAAACGGAGGGCGTCCCTTCACGCAGTCGGCGGCAAACGTCAAAAGCCGAGCCGCACGTCGCGTTTTCGTGGATTGAGATTTCCATAATGGGTGGACTCTCGCCATCCCGCGAATCGAAAATACGGCATTCGACTGGCAAGTCTTGTAGCTCGGGCATTATGGATTCCAGTCCGGTTCTCATTCGCTGGAGTTCGCCGTCGTACTCGCCCGAGGCAAACAAGTCCAACGCGGTCAACAAGGCGACGATTTCTTCTTTTGAAACCTTCATGCCGCGACCAATTCCGTGTCGCGGAATGCCGTCGATTGTTCGCTGGTCGATGAAATCGCTTGGAGGATTCCACAGCTGTTGGTGATCATCCAAATCGAGCATTTGTAATGCTGCCGCGCAGATTAAATCGCGTCGTCCGCACAAGATGCCAGTCGACTGAGGTCCACGGATAGCCTTGCCTCCGCTAAACGCTACTAAGTCGGCGCCGGTGGCAGCGATGCTCGACAAATTGGTCCTGGGCGGTAACTCGCCAGCAGCGTCAACCAGCACGGCCACTCCATGTCGATGTGCCCGCTCTACAACGGCGCGAAGTGGCGGGTGAGCCTCAGGGTTAAAAACGTATACCACGCCAGAAGTGTTTGGACCGAAAGCCGCTTCGTATTCCCAAGCTTCTGTGCGGCGCACACCTGCGCCAGCGATGATTTCATTGAATCCTACTTCGACAAGCTTTGCCCCAGCCGCTCGTACGGCATGGTCGTAGCCACTGCGTTGCTCGCGTGCGATGACGAACTCGTGAGGAAACTTTTCGCAATTAGGCAAGAGTTCCATCCGGGCGAGATTCAAGCGCGTCATGATGGAAGCGGCACCCAGCGTCAACGACGCGGCCGCCCCTGAAGTTACCAAACCGGCTTCAGTGTGGGTGTGCTTTGCGATTCTTTGTGAGGCAATCGCTTGCAGTTGGTCCAGCGGCACGCTTTCGCTAGAGGCTTCCAGAAATGCTTCCAGCACCTTGGTTGGCATCGGTGCGCCCCCCAAACGCGTGACTGCACCGCTGGCATTAATGATTGGTTCAATCCCCAGGTGTTTGTATATGCTCATACGTGTTAGTGCCTTGGTTACGAAAACCATATCAAAACTAAACGACGGTCACTTCGAGCTGCCTAGCGAACGAAGAAATTCGAAGAGATCGGCAGCTTCTTGTGCCGTTAAATCGCTGAGAATTTGTTCCGGCATTAGCGATTTGTCGCTTTTCCTTAGTTCTTCGATGCGGTTGCGGGGAAAGCGTACGATTTGCTTCTCGGCCGTTTTGATGACGATCTCGTCGTCCGTTTGTTTAGCAAGCAATCCATTGATTGCGCGGCCGTCGTCGGTAACCAGGGAATAGGCCGCAAACGCATCGTCGATTTTAAGCGACGGCTGAAATACATGTTGCAGCAACTCGGATGGCTTGGGGAATTTCTTGTTGATCTCTTGAAGCGTGGGCCCCACCGACTTGTTGGAATCGTCGACCTCGTGGCAGGCGCGGCAGCGCGCATTATCACTAAAGAAGATGAGTTTGCCGCGTTCAAGATTCCCTTTGAGATTGAGGACGATTTCTGGATTGATGTTCGAGCCAAGAGTCGCGCGCCGCTGCGATTCGGGAACAAAGTTTTCGAACAGCCCACGAATATCGGCAGTCGCCACGGCTCGACCGATGGAAACGACCGCCTGCAGGTCCTGTTCCTTCAATCGTCCGCGATGCATCTCCGCAATCAATGCCAGCGAACCCTCGGTCGATTTCACTAGTTCGCGAACAGCTTCCTCAGCAGGCAGTCGCGGTTGATCTGCCGATAAAGTTCTTAATGCCTTCGCTTCGGCCGAGTCAGCCTTCAACGGCGATGAATCGAGGGCGTGCTCGTCGCTGGGAAGAGATCGTATCCACTGCTCGATTAACGCGACACCGGCACTATCGACAACTCGCGAACCGATGTACGGCATTCGAGCATAGCCGAGCTTCGACATGCGATACATCAGTACGCTCCGATAAGGATCGCCGGACGCGATAATTTTTGCATTGCGCATTCCAAACGTACCAATTCCCGTACCCTTATTCGTGTTCAACTGAGCGAACGGTAGGTCACGACGAAGGTAGAACGACACGATGGCATTTCCGCCGGGGTGGTGGCACATGCCGCAGTTTGCGTGCAGATACGAACGAGCTCGAGCGTCGAGATCTTCCGCGTCATCATGAGGATCGACAAGCCGAGACGGATCATCGGAGGCCACCGTCGGTGTTTTTCTCAGCACGCCTTGAGCGGCTAAGTCGGTCAATTGGC
>JANNPR010001121.1:0-1912 GCA_031400345.1 Planctomycetota bacterium
CAAATTACTTCTTGCACACCGGGATTGGAATTCAGGGTCGTCCCAGCCTAGGCGCCTGGATTGGCTACGGGCTGGGGACCGAGTGCCGCGATTTGCCCTCGTTTCTGGTGCTGAATGGCGGGTTGATCCCTCCTGGTGGGCTGGACAATTTCACCAGCGGATTTTTGCCGGCCACGTATCAGGGATCCGTTTTCAATTCACAGAATCCACCGATAGCCAACGTAAGTCGAGCTGAGCCCACCGATGGCCTGCAGCGAAACAAGCTGGCGCTATTGAGCCGGCTGGACAAGGAAGTTCTAAAACGGATTGGTCACGCGGATCCCTTAGAGTCCGCGATTTCCAACTACGAGCTTGCCTATCGTATGCAGACCGCCGTACCGGCATTGACCAACATGAACGATGAAACGCAAGCCACGCAGCGGCTGTACGGCTTCGAGGCGACAACCAAAGGCACTGCCACCTTCGCTCGACAATGCCTGCTGGCTCGGCGGTTGGTCGAACGGGGAGTCCGCTTTGTCGAACTCACCTGTACCAGTTTGGGGCACGATCGCTGGGATCAACACAACAATCTAAAGGAAGGTCACGAAGACAATTCTCGCGCGGTCGACCAACCGATTGCCGGTTTGTTAACGGACCTAAAGCAGCGAGGCTTACTCGATGAGACTCTGGTCGTGTGGAGCGGCGAGTTCGGAAGGACCCCGTTTGCCCAAGGGACCCATGGTCGCGACCATAATCCGTTTGGATTCTCCCTGTGGATGGCGGGTGGCGGCATCAAGGGAGGCACGATTTATGGCGCCACAGACGAATACGGCTACAAAGCAGTAGAATACAAGTTGCAAATCCACGACCTGCACGCGACGATGCTGCACTTACTAGGACTCGATCATACCAAGCTGACTTTCCGGTTCGGTGGACGCGATATGCGTCTAACCGACGTACACGGCGAAGTCATTCACGACATCTTATCGTAATGTGGTATCTGATGACGATGGCGAGGTTACTTCCGCGCTGAAAAACCAGCGATAATAGCGCTAAGTCCGTTGCCCAAAAGGCCCACCAATAAAAGACCGCCGGAGCCCGGCGGGCTACACTAACGGAACCCGACTATGCGCCGACATTTGACATTGGCATTAACTTGGCTCGTTCTGGCTTGGTCAGCTTTAACTCCCGCGAACGCCGCCGATGCTCGCAAGTCCCAGCCCAACGTCTTGTTCATTGCTGTCGATGACTTGAACGATTGGGTTAGTTGTTTAGCCGGACATCCGCAAGCTAAGACGCCCAACATCGATCGCCTGGCCGAACGCGGTACCCTCTTCACCAACGCTCATTGCCAAGCGCCTCTGTGCAATCCATCTCGCGCGAGTTTGCTGACCGGGCTGCGTCCTTCCACAACGGGAATCTATTCGTTGACCCCCGGAATTCGGTCCGTAGCGATACTGAAGGAACACGTGACGCTGCCGCAGTATTTCGCGCAGAACGGCTACCACACATACTCGGTAGGCAAGATATTTCATGATGGCTCGATTCCGCAGCGCGACCGGCAAAAGGAATTTCAAGAGTGGGGACCGGCTGCCGCAATGCCATTCCCAAAAGCAAAGCTCGTCGAGACACCAGACGCCATTAAAGCCATGGATTGGGGCGTGTTTCCCGACGATGACCAGCAACAGGCCGATTGGAAAATTGCCGACGCTGCGGTTGAACACCTTCGATCCTTGCCTGCCGATAAACCATTTTTTGTTGCCGTGGGTTTTCGGCTGCCACATGTCCCCTGCTTCGCGTCTGCCAAGTGGTTCGAACGTTTGACCGAGGATTCGGTAGAATTGCCACCCGTAAAACGCGATGACCGCCACGATATTCCGGACTTTGCTTGGTATTTGCACTGGAAACTACCGGAGCCACGTCTGTCCTGGCT
>JANNPR010001136.1:0-1994 GCA_031400345.1 Planctomycetota bacterium
GATCCTCCCTACTAGCACGCGGCGGAATTCGATGTCGGTTCCCACGTCGTGCGCTTGCAATTGGATCGTCCCGGGCTCGAGTCGAAGCCCTTCGCGCGGATTCCAATGTTTGTCCCGTTCGTCGGTAAAGTCGTTCGTCTGGTAACCGTTTACCCAAGTCGCAAAGTGCGGGCCTGTCGCGACAATGGTCAAAATGAACGGCTCCAGGTCGCGTGAAACAAGTCGCCGGGCGAGCTGTCGATCGTCAATCGCTCCGGTACTGTAGCGTGCCGGCCGAGCGGGGTCTTCGCCATAGCAACCATTGAACAGCTGCGCCTCGTAGCCATTCATGAAATCGCCAGGTATGGACCGAAAAAAGACCCCACCATTCGTGAGTTTCGCACGCATGCGAACTTCCAGTTGTAGCATGACGTCACCGAACTGTCCGTCAAGTTCCACGGCGCCTGGCCCCCCAAGTCCGCGCAGAGTTCCTTCGGTAACGCTCCACTTGGTTTGACGATCTTCGGCCAGTTGCGGATGGCGAACGATCGTCCACCCCGTTAGGTCCCGGCCATTGAACATGGGCACAAGACTCGCCGGCTTAAGCAACAGCGTTTTGATAGAAATGCCTGGACCAAGTTTAATTGGCCCAGGTGCCGCGACCTGAAGCGTGCGGGCAAATTTGCCTGGTGCAACCTGAAAACTGCAACCGCCGACAGAAATCATGCCCGTCGAGCCGGCTTCGCCTTTTAACTCGCAGCTGCCAAAGATGCTGGTGGTCTTTCCGTCACATAATGTCTGCGACTTCATGCTGGCATCCGTCCAGCCGTATGGAGACTGCCCATCAAACAAGCTGAGCCAACCGGCATGAGCTTCTTCCTTGGATAGCCCGTGGCCGTACTCTGGCACCGGCGACTTGGGACTCGTGAATGGTTCGTTCTGAGAACCTGCGGCGATCAGTAACAGGATGGCGGTCGATATCACGAGTTGTAATTCCGAAGTTCCATGGGGACGGCGATGGGCCTGGGAAAAGGCAACGTCCTCTTACAAGGTGTGTCAAGAAGTTTAGCCGCTTTCCGGCGTATCAGAAGCAGGCACCCTTTATCACCCGCCGATTTATTCCCGAGCCACCCTCGTCATCTGCCGGTCAATTGCTTGAACCGTATGGCCAATGGACGCGTGAATCACAACGTCAGCTTGGGAATCCTGTGGAGTCGGATCGCGATTGATGATGATAAGTCGGGCACCGTGCTGCTTAGCGTAACGTGGCAGACTCGCTGCTGGTTCGACGACGAGCGACGATCCCATTGCTAAGAACACATCGGCTTGCTTGCTGAGTTGAATGGCTTTCTGTAGCAGGTCTGGCGGCAATGGTTGACCGAACGAAATGGTGGCATGCTTAGTGATTCCGCCGCAGGCGTCGCATTTCGGCACTTGATCCTCCGCGCGAAACTTGGCAACCATGACTTCCGCATCAAATCGGTTACCACATTCGAGACAAGCGACGCTGCGCGCTGTGCCGTGCAATTCAAGAACCTGCTTGCTCCCGGCCAGCGAATGCAGTCCATCGATGTTCTGAGTGATGACGGCTCGCAATCGCCCTTGCTGCTCCCAGCCTGCTAAGAGAGTATGGCCATCATTCGGCTGCGCGTCGGCGAAATCGCGATGGCTAATGGATTTTTGTCGCCAATACTCGTGTCGAGACTCTTCGCTTCTCAGGAATTCGTCGAAGTACACCGGTTTCGATTGCGACCAAATTCCTCCCGGCGACCGAAAGTCTGGGATGCCGCTTTCCGTACTGATGCCCGCTCCCGTGAAAGCAATCGCGGATTTCGCCACCGACAACCAGTTGGCAACTTTGGAAACGGCATCCTCAAAGTTTGATTCGTTCAAAGCTTTAGTCATTCAAAAATGGTGGGCTGATGTAATAGGCACACTCCGTGTGGGCTCTCGAAAACTTGCTATTGACACGACGTTTGGCCGTTGGGTTTTTGTGCGCAGCTTCTGTCGTTTCG
>JANNPR010001172.1:0-2270 GCA_031400345.1 Planctomycetota bacterium
CCAGCGCTTTGTCCGCCGCTTCTTTGTCGACCACAGGCTGTTTTGCCGCCTCAACTTTCTTGATCACTTCTTCGTCTGCCTTCTTTTTGGCTTCGGCAACCGTCGTGGCATTCTTTTCCTCGGCTGTCTTTCTCTCTTGAGCAGCCTTAAGATCCGCATTGGCGGAATCCACTTTACGTTTTGCCAGCGCCACGGCGCGGGTCAAATCGGTTATCCGGATCTGGGATCGGAATTCCCCTTTCATCTCGGCGACTTGTTGGCCGTTACCACCGTTCCAAAGCTTGATGGTGTTATTGGCACTTGCCGATGCGAAGCGCTGGCCATCGGCCCGAGCCGTGACGGATTCAACCGGTCCGCCATGTCCCATCTGTCGGATCATTTGGCCGTTGGTCGAATCCCAATGGCGCACGTTTCCGTCCACGCAACCAGACAATAACTGCGTATCGTTGATTGCAGCCAACGAGGTAATGGGCTGACTGTGGCCAGGAATTTTCCGACAAGCGAGGGCCTGCCAAATCTTGACGCCGGGTTCACCTGCAGCGGACACCATCATCGGCGCCTGATCGCCTTTCGTGATGCTCACCAAAACCGTAGCCGGGGCGGCATGCTCGGCGGACACTTGATCGAGCGTCCCTTCATTCACGTCGAAAGTATGCACTTGATTCGCGGCCCCATCCGCCCCCGCGATTTTGTTACTATCGAGTGAAAACACGACAGACTTAACTGCTCCAGCGAAGCCTGCGAACTGATGCTTTGGCGCAGGGCTTCCGTTGGCTGCATTAAATACCTTGATCTGTTTATCCTCTCCCGCGCTGGCAGCCCATTGACCGTTCGCACTGATGGCCAAGGCGTGGACTGGCGCACCGTGATTGGCAGCGAATTGCTGTTGCCCAGTGGCGGCGACGAAGCGTCGCAGTGTACCGTCGTGACAGGCAGTCAGTAGTCCTTGACCGTCTGTGCTGAAGGCGACTCCCGAGATCGGTTTAGCATGATCACCAAACACGCGCTCGATGCGCAACGTGTGTGCACGGATGATTTTGTCCGCGTGAGCACCAATGTAGGATTGGTTGTCAGTTCCAAAGGTGGCCAGAGTCGTGTCCTGCATCACCTCTTCCAAGTTGGTCCCCTTAACCGCATCCCAGACCATCAGCTGCTTTCCGTCCGATGTGAGCACACGAGAATTGTCGGCGGAGTACGAGATGGCCCGAACCGGTGTCGCATGTCCTGCTAACGTGGCGATGAGCTGCCCGTCGCCGACTTGATAAATGCGAACGTTGTTGTCATTTCCAGCAACTGCAATGCGTTGCCCATCGCGGCTAAGAGCCAACGTTGTCGCTTCGGCGGCAACGTCAGCGGCACGTGCCTGTTGGCCATTGGCGATATTCCACCACCGCAAGCTGCGGTCAACCGACGCAGACAAAACGAATTGATTGTCGTTGCTGACCGTTATTGCCGCGATGGCACCGGTATGTCCCCCCAAAACAAACAGCTGCTTCCCATCTGCCAAATTCCAGGTCGAGAAGACATTGTCAGCGGCAACGGTGATCGCTTGTTGTCCGTTCGTGGTCAATGCAACTCGCGTTACGGCGGCATTATGTTGAACCAATTTAGCGACTTCAGCGCCGTCCGCCATATTCCAGATGCGGGCGGTCTTGTCTTCGGAACCTGATATCAGTCGAGCACCAACCAAGCTGAACGAGCCGCTAATGACCGCCGCTTCAAGCCCTAGAAGATTTCGAGTTACGTTTCCCGAGGCAATGTCTCGGATAACGACGGCATGCTTTCCATCGACGATGCCGGCATGCGCTAGGAAACGCCGATCATTCGATGTAGCCCAGACAGTCAACGGGGCGCCGGTATCGCCGGCAAACGGGCGCGGTTCCGCGACATCCATTTTCCAGCTACGTAACGAGCCGTCTTGCGCGCCGACGGCCACTTGAGTTCCCGGCGGATTGATCGTCGCCGCCGTCCATACTGTGGCACCAGCGGACAGGGTGGATAGATTCTGTCCAGATACGAGATCCCAGATTTTGACTTTTCGGTCGACCCCTAGTGTCGTCATGCGACTGCTGGACGCATTAAACGATATCTGGCCAACGCTTCCGATGTGAGCATCGAAGGTACGCGCCAACGCATGCTGCTGGACGTCCAGCAAGGCTACTTTGCCATCAGCAGACCCGATAGCGAGCCACTTCTTGTCGAACGATGCGGCAAGCGCTGTCACGGGTGCGGTCAATGCAGGAACGACAGGGCTGGGCGCAGCCGGCAGC
>JANNPR010001180.1:0-9176 GCA_031400345.1 Planctomycetota bacterium
CGCATCCGCGGCGGGGACGAAAGCGCATGGACTGATCTGATTGAACGGTATGAGGGCCGGCTATTGGCATTTGTGGACAGCCGGCTGACTCGGCGAGATGTCAGCGAGGACATAGTTCAGGAAACGTTCGTCGGATTCTTAAACAGTTTGCCCAACTTCGACGGCAAACGGCCCCTTGAGAGTTATCTGTTTTCCATCTGCGCCTACAAGCTAACCGATCACATGCGACGCGAAGGTCGCCGACCTGCTATACCTTTATCCACGGGCAGTGATTCCGGCAATGATTGGGACCTCCCGGGGAGAGCGCGAGGCGCGAGTACTATTGCGCGCAGCAGTGAACGCCGGAACTTAGAAGAAAAAGCGATCCGCGAGGCACTTGAGCAGCAAATTTCCCGCTGGCGAGAGAAAGGGGAATGGATAAAAATCCAATGCGCTGAACTCCTCTTCGTACGCGGTCACGCCAACAAGGACGTCGCAGTGCGCCTAGATATTACCGAGCAACATGTGGCGAACTATAAATTCGATTTCATTGCCAGGTTGCGATCGATAATTCGAAACCAGGGCTTGCCCGAAGAAGTGTTCCCGGAACTTTATCAGCCCGAAGAATGAACGTCGCCAAATGTCACTCGTTATCACTCAATCCGATTTGGAAGCCTACTTGGACGAGGCATTACCGGGCGCGGAGATGGCCGCTATCGAGGCCGAGTTGCGCAAGCGACCCGATTTGATTCAGTCACTTTCGGCAGTAAACAACCGTCGTGACGCCGGACTTCATTCGGTCGGCGAAATTTGGAGGCGATATCGATTGAGCTGTCCATCGCGCGAAGAACTTGGGGGCTTATTGCTGGAAGTGCTCGACACGGACCACGCCGCTTACATCCTGTTTCATATCGAACAAATCGGCTGTCGTTTGTGCGGCGCAAATCTAGAAGACCTTCGCCGACAGCAGGCCGAGGGTACTGAAGTCACCGAACATCGTCGCCGGAAATACTTTCAAACAAGTGCCGGCTATTTGCGCAAACGCTAAGCTCGGTGGCAATCGTCAGATGGCCGTGCTGCCGCTTTAGAACGAGACTGGCTCGGCGATAGTCTCTCGTACGCCCTCCGATAATACCCACGCCACCCGTTGAACCCTCCCTTGACCCTGACGATCACTCGGTCGAGAATCGATTTGATCAATTCATCATTAAAGAGTTCCCATGAAGTCACCCGCCATACTGCTATCCCAAGTGCCTGATGACGCGGGTCGATTTGGTCCGTTCGGCGGGCGATATGTCCCGGAAACGCTAACGCGGGCACTGGACGAGCTCGCGCACGAATACGAGCAGGCTCGCCAAGACGTATTATTCCAGACGGAATTAGACGACTTGCTCAAACACTACGTCGGCCGCCCATCGCCCTTGTATTTTGCGACTCGATTGTCGGATTACTGTGGTGGTGCACAGATTTGGTTAAAGCGAGAGGACCTTAATCACACAGGTGCTCACAAGATTAATAACACTTTGGGGCAAGCTTTGCTGACGATCCGCATGGGAAAACGCCGGGTCATTGCGGAAACAGGCGCGGGTCAACATGGCGTCGCGACGGCCACAGCTTGTGCTAGGTTCGGACTTACTTGTGTTATTTACATGGGAGAAGAGGATGTTCGGCGACAGTCACCAAATGTTTTTAGCATGAAGCTACTAGGTGCTGAAGTTCGCCCCGTATCCAGCGGCTCGCGCACTTTACGTGACGCAGTTAACGATGCTATGCGGGATTGGATGTCGACTGTGGAAACCACGCATTACATCATTGGTTCGGTAATTGGCCCACATCCATTTCCCAGAATCGTCCGCGATTTTCAGTCCGTGATTGGTCGGGAGACACGCCGGCAGTGCCTCGAGCAAATTGGCCGGTTGCCCGATCACGTAGTTGCTTGCGTGGGCGGCGGTAGTAATGCCGCGGGGATGTTCTACGGATTTATCGATGACGAGGCAGTCTCTCTCCTCGGTGTCGAAGCGGGTGGGCGAGGTTCGCAACCGGGTGATCACGCCGCGCCGCTGACATTCGGCGAGCCCGGCGTTTTGCACGGTAGCATGAGCTATGTCATGCAAGACAGTGATGGACAAACGTGTGATGTCCATTCGATCTCGGCGGGCTTGGATTACCCGGGTGTGGGACCAGAGCACAGTTATTGGAAAGATGCGAAACGGGTCCGTTACACGCACTGCAACGATGAACAGGCGTTATCCGCGTTTGATGCGGTTGCTCGCAATGAAGGAATCCTGCCGGCTTTGGAAAGTTCGCACGCTGTTGCTAAAGCGATGGACTTAGCAAAACAGCTCACTCGCAACGATGTCGTAGTGGTGTGCCTCTCGGGTCGAGGCGATAAAGACGCTGCCGAAATTGCCCGTCTGCGTAATCTGACATCGAGTCTCCCCTAGACAAATCCCTTCCGCTCTTCTCAGAATCGTCTACCGCAATGTCCGCCGTTGATCAACTGTTCACGAAACTGCGCAACGAAGGCCGCAAGGCCTTCATTCCATTCGTTACTGCGGGTGATCCCGATCTAGAGTTCACGGCCGCGGTACTTCGCGAACTCGCGACCAGCGGTTCTAGCCTTTGTGAAATCGGTATTCCCTACAGCGACCCAATTGCGGACGGACCAGTCATTCAGACGTCCTATACGCGAGCTCTTGCTCGCCGGGTCAAGCTAGTAGATATATTGGCCACAATCAAAACAGTAACGAATGACATTGGCGTACCGGTCGTGACGATGGTCAGCTACGCAATCATCCATCGGTTGGGGCCAGACCGTTTTGTAGACGATGCGAAGCAGGCAGGCCTGTCAGGGGCCATCGTGCCCGATCTACTCCTCGAGGAATCCGGGCCGTTTGCAAGCATTTGCCGTCGCAACGATTTCAACTTGATTCAACTGACTACCCCGACCACCCCGCGCGACCGAGCCATTCGGATCGCGGAAACATCGACAGGCTTTTTGTACTACGTGTCCGTCACCGGCATTACTGGAGAACGAACAACTCTGCCAGACGATCTGGTGGAAAATGTGGGTTGGCTGCGACAACGCACTGCGTTACCGATCTGCATCGGATTTGGCATCAATCAGCCGCAACATGTGAAACTGCTTGCTCCCGTGGCCGACGGATTAATTGTGGGTTCCGCGTTCGTGCGCCGTATCGCTACGGCAGTGGATGAACCGTCGAGAAAACAAGCACTAAAAGATATCCGCGAGTTAGCGATCGAACTGCAAGCCGCGATGGCGTAACCAGTCGGCAGTCGGTAGTCGGCAGTCGGCAGTGAAAAGCGGGCAATTTGCGGAAGGCACAAACTGCAACAATTGGTAGCATAACGACATGTGATGAATTCAGTCTTAACTGCCGACTGCCGACTGCCGACTGCCCACTGCCGACTGCCGACTGCCGACTGCCGACTGCCGACTGCCGACTGCTCCTTCCTTGACCCGTTGTCTCCCCGTTTCTACGATAAACCGCATGTCTAATTCTGATAAACATTCCCAGAGTTTCGCCAGTTGCGGCGGTGATGAGGTCGCGGCGGACCGTGCGGGTTCGTTTCAAGTCGATCTGCCTCGCATCGAGCGCGCCGTGCGAGAGATTCTGGCAGCGGTTGGCGAGGACCCGGATCGCGAGGGGTTGAGGGAAACGCCGGCGCGAGTGGCGCGGATGTATGCCGAGCTGTTTAGAGGGCTGCGCGCCGATCCTCGCGAACTCTTACAAAAATTCTTTGCCGAAAAGTATGATGAGATTGTATTGGTTAAAAACATCAGCTTTAACAGCATGTGCGAACATCACTTGTTACCGTTCATGGGTCAAGTGCACATCGGTTATCTTCCAAACGGGAAGGTTCTGGGGCTTAGCAAATTAGCTCGCGTCGTCGAAAACATCTCGGCTCGACCGCAAGTTCAGGAACGGATGACTGAAGACATCGCCAATCTCTTGGTCGACGAATTAGACGCTAAGGGAGTAGCGGTTGTGGTGGAAGCAACGCACACTTGCATGACGATTCGTGGCGTGCGAAAACCGGGCAGTATGTGTGTCACATCGGCAATGAAAGGCCTGTTCCGCCAGAACATTTCTTCTCGGGCGGAAATCTTGCAACTCATCTACGGCGAGCGGCGGTAAACGGTGGACGACCTCTGGCGAGTCTTGGTCCAGTTTGTCTTCCGGCTCACCTACGGTGTTGCGCTGGCGATGCTTCTTACACCCTGTCGTTTGGTCAATAGCGGATTTTTTCGCGTTCACATGTGGGTGCTGATGGGTTTCAACACGTTTGCGTCTCTAGCTGTAGCTTCTCAGCGCGCTAAAATGAACGCCGTCGGGCTACCAGCGAACTGGTTACTCGGGGCGGCAATTGCAATGGCGGTATTGTGCTATCTCGGCGCTGCGTTGTGGTTGTACGAATCCAAAAAACTTGGCACCACCACTTTATTGGCGGTCGGTATTTCGGCGCTTGCGGCCTCATTTTGGACGATTCTTTGGAAGGCAACCTCACCGGCGGCAAAAGCACTTTGGGCAGCGGACGTGGTTTCGAGTGGTCTACTAATGGGCGCTACTTTGACCGCAATGCTACTGGGTCACTGGTATCTCAATAGTCCTGGAATGCAGTTGAAACCACTCAAGCGTCTGGTGTTCTTGATTGGCTGCGCACTTTTGCTTCGGGCGTGCGTGAATGGTGCTGGACTGTATCTGGAAGTCATGGCTTCCGCGGCCGATACCACGTTTTACATTTTTGTTTCGTTTCGTTGGCTGGCTGGTATTGTTGGTACGTTAGTAATGGCGATCATGGCATGGTATACCCTAAAGATCCCAAACACTCAGAGTGCTACCGGTATTTTGTATGCCGGCGTGATCGTTTGCTTTCTCGGTGAGCTGACATCCCAACTAATGTCCGCAAGTACGCGATATCCCTTATGATGGGCCGTGGCGTCTCGCGGCGGGGAACATTGTTACATCATGAACGTTAGCTATTCCTGCCCAACTTGCAATCGAACCGTGCGCTCGAATGTCGCTTCTGGTGCAAGTACGATAGGGTGTTCGGCGTGCCAGAATGAACGCCCCTTGCCAGCCGTTTTCAGCAGCAATACCGAGTTGAATGCCTGTCTAATCTGCTCCGGGAGCGACCTATACCTGCGCAAGGATTTTTCCCAACGTCTGGGCGTTGGTATCGTAGTGCTAGGTTTTGGAATTAGTACGGTGACATGGTATTTTTACATGATTTACCTCACCTACGCAGTGCTCTTCACTGCGGCCCTGATCGACGCAATTCTGTTTATGATCGTGCCAAATATGCTGCAATGTTATCGATGTCAAGCCGAGTATCGTGACGTACCGGGATTGGCCGAGCACTCCCCCTTCAATTTGGAAACACACGAACGCTACCGGCAGCAAGCGGCCCGGCTTCCGCAAAACGTTGCTTCCTCTTCGCGAACTTAGACTGGCGCATCTGAATGGATCCCGAACGGGAACGAGTCCAAGCTGATCTACGTGGCCTTCTGGCTGGTGAAGTGCGCTGCGACGATCTATTTTTGGAGATGTACGCCAGCGACGCCAGTATTTATCAAATCCGACCACTGGCGGTCGTTCGACCTAAAGGTACAGCGGATGTCTCCGCATGCGTCCAATACGCTGCCGAACGAACGATCCCGGTTCACGCGCGGGGTGCGGGAACCAGTGTCGCGGGTCAGTCACTAGGACCCGGCATCGTTCTAGATTTCTCCCATTCGATGAGACGGATCGTCGCAATGGAAGAGAACACGGTGCGGGTCCAGCCAGGGGTCGTTCACGCGCAACTTGACCGCTACCTACGTCGTCATGGCCGACTTTTCGGTCCAGATCCATCGACTCGCAGCGTCACGACCATGGGCAGCGTCCTCGCCTTGGACGCGGCTGGAAGTCATTTTCCAATCTATGGATCGGCGCGTAACAAAATCGTTCGCATGCAAATTGTCTTGGCTGACGGAACCGTCGCATCGGTCGGCCGGCATGCTTTGATTCCGAATGCCGACGACGAGACGGCGCCGCGTATCCGCGAACTGGTGTCCCGAACTGCGTCGCTCTTGGAATCCCACGCATCGTTGATTCAGGAGCATCGGCCGTCCAGTTGTGTGAACCGTTCGGGATATCAGATATTCGATATTCTCGAAGATGGCAAACTGGATTTGGCGCGGTTGTTAGTCGGGTCCGAGGGAACTCTGGCTCTGTTTACGGAGGCGGTCGTCAAGACAGATCCGTTACCGCAACACCGCGGCGTGGGGTTGCTGTTTTTCGATCGATTGGAGAATGCCGCCATCGCAGCGTTGAGTATTTCCGAACATGGAGTCAGTGCCTGCGATTTGATGGACCGGCGGTTGCTCGCCCTAGCTCGGGAAACCGATGTGCGATATGACTTATTGATACCTCGCGAAGCGGAAGCCATGTTGCTCGTCGAGTTTCAGGGAGACGACGAAGACGCCGTCCGCGAAAAGTTGGATTTCGTCGTCTCCGAATTGCAACGGCGCCGTCAATTGGCATTTGATGCGCGCACGACGATGGAGGTCGATGAACGCAACTTATACTGGCGATTGGCGCGGCGTGTAGTGCCAACCTTGTATCGCCTGCGCGGCTCGAGCCGACCCTTGCCGTTTGTTGAAGATATTGCTGTACCTCCAAAAACATTGCCTGAATTTCTGGGCAGGTTGCAGCGAGTGCTGAAGAAACACGAAGTCACCGCGACGCTCTATGCACATGCTGCACACGGGCAACTACACATTCGCCCGTTCCTGGATTTGTCGAACGATGTTGAAGTTCGCAAAATGCAAGACTTGGCAGTTGACCTGTTTGAGGAAACCATTCAAATCGGGGGCACGATTAGCGGTGAGCACGGGGACGGTTTGAGTCGCACTTGGTTTGTTTCTCAACAATTCGGTCCGCTCTATCAGGTTTTCCGCGAACTCAAACGCATTTTTGATCCGCACAATATTCTTAATCCGGGGAAAATCGTGTCGGACTCGCCGCAGCCACCGACCTCAAATTTGCGTCCCTTGATCACAGCACAGGAAGTTGTTGTACTGGGCGAATCGCAGACCGATCCGCTGTCCTCGCACCGCAAACAATCGGTAGAGCTGCAACTGGCCTGGACCCTCGAGAAAGTCGCTGATGCAACTAGGCCGTGTAATGGTTGTGGACGATGTCGCACTCAATCGCCCGATGACCGCATGTGTCCGATTTTTCGTTTTGCTCCGCGCGAGGAAGCATCACCACGTGCCCATGCCAACTTGCTACGCGGAATACTCAGCGGTCGATTGGATCGATCACTGTTACAAGGAGATGCGTTAAAAGCTGTCTCGGATTTGTGCGTCAACTGTCATCAATGCCGGCTGGAGTGCCCGGCTGGAGTGGACATCCCCAAACTGGTTTTGGAATGCAAGGCGCAGTATGTGGCTAACAACGGCCTGCGACCGTCAGATTGGTTAATCACCCGTCTGGAATCGGTGGCATCTTGGAGTAGTTTATTCGTTTCGGTCGCCAACTGGGCGTTGGGAAATCGTCAAATGCGATGGCTCATGGCCAGGATGTTCGGCATCGCACAGGGACGCAAACTTCCCAAGTTGGCAGCGCGCAGTTTTATGCGACGCACACATCGTCGTCGATTATCTCGTCCGGCTCGTCGCGATGGCCGAAAGGTATTGTATTTCGTCGATCTCTACGCCAACCACTTCGACGTGCAGCTGGCCGAAGCACTCGTGGCCGTGCTGCAACACAATGGTGTCAGTGTTTACGTCCCCACGATGCAAGTGCAAGCTGGAATGCAAAGTATCGCCTTAGGAGCCGTCGATCACGCTCGGCGTTTGGCCAAGCAAAACGTT
This sequence comes from Planctomycetota bacterium, assembly GCA_031400345.1. Lineage (GTDB taxonomy): Bacteria > Planctomycetota > Planctomycetia > Pirellulales > Pirellulaceae > JANNPR01. Next base: position 7,862 of record JANNPR010001180.1, read on the forward strand.
GCCATTCTCGCCGACGCCGTTCGGCAAGGATATCAAATCATTGCTACCGAACCAGCAGCCACGCTGTGCCTTACGCATGAATACCTTAACCTGCTCGATGACGACGATGTGCGTCTCGTGGCTGACAAAACCAGCGATGCGTGTGCTTATCTGTGGCGACTCCATCAACAAGGCAAGATGGAGCTGGATCTAAAGCCCTTGAACATCGACATTGGCTATCACCTACCATGTCACATGCGAGCATTGGGTGTCGGAGTGCCCGGTGAGAACTTGTTGCGGCTAATACCTGGCTTACTCGTACGGCGACTGGAGCATGGTTGTTCGGGGATGGCCGGAACTTTCGGTATCAAGCAAGAGAATTATCGTAATAGCCTACGCGCGGGCTGGGACTTGATTACAGCGATGCGCGACCCCGGGATTCAGGTTGGCGCCACCGAATGTAGCACCTGTAAAATTCAAATGGAACAAGGAACAACAAAACCAACAATCCATCCCATCAAACTGCTGGCACTATCCTATGGACTGATGCCCGAGATCGCGGAGCGTCTAACCGCTTCCGGTCAAGAGTTGACGGTAACATGAGATTGCCGATAAAGTTATTTGCCGCCGCCAAACAACTGGCAGGCACAGACTGGTTAGAAGTCGAAGTACCTGAAGGTGCGACTGTGGCGCAAGTGCGAACGGCCCTATTAATCGCGTGTCCGGCCTTGCAGCCAATGCTGGGTCACGTCAAATTTGCGGTCGATAACGAGTACGTGTCCGACAGTGCGACGATCGGCTCCGGGACGGAGATTGCCTGCATTCCACCGGTAAGTGGAGGCTGAAGTGTCATGGTGGAATTAATACAAGTTCCGATCGATACATCCGCGGTACTGCGGTCCGTTGAATCGCATCGGTCCGGGGCCGTGGTTCTATTTCTGGGAACGACCCGTGAACTAACCGGCGACCGCCGAACCGCCTGGTTGGAATACGACTGCTATCCAGAGATGGCCCGCGTCAAGCTCGAAGAACTCGAGAACGAAGCGCGTCAACGGTGGCCTTTGATGGGCTGTTCGATCGTCCATCGCCTCGGCAGGGTTGATGTTGGGGAAGCCAGTGTGGCAATTGCCATAAGCTCGGCTCATCGGCACGATGCATTCGCGGCGGGCCAGTGGCTCATTGACACACTCAAAGTGGTTGTGCCAATCTGGAAGCAAGAGAACTGGGCCGATGGGTCCAGCGAATGGGTTCATCCCGGCGTAACACTTCCCAAGACCAACCCTGCCTCGTCATGACGAACCTCGAACCACTCATTGATACCCACGGTCGCGTGCAT
>JANNPR010001204.1:0-3922 GCA_031400345.1 Planctomycetota bacterium
CAAACCCGATGGTGCTGCCGTTGCCGCGGCAAGCGGCTTCGCCATTGATGGGTATGGTGATGCCGAAGGTGCCCGTTTTGCTGCGGTAGAAGTAGCGGTTCTTGTTGGCGATACCGGGGCGTATGCCCAGCGTGCCGAGCAGTGCGTCGTAAAACTTTTTTGAGGCTTCGAGGTCGTTGACGCCGACCATGACGTGGCTGAACATTGGGTTTGTCTCCGTGGGATGGGCGAGTGGGCGGGGTGCAACTAGGTCAGGGTAGTGGATGGTTGGCGAGCGCGCCACTGATTTTCGCTTGCCGTTTGAAGGATCGAAAAAAGTTACGGATCAATCTTTTCTGGTCTATTTGAGAAATCCTTCAGCAAAAAAGTCTTGTCCAGACCACCTAAAAATCTCGATTTCAACATCGCTGCATCCCGTGCACTGCCGCCGCGGAGCTGCACGACTACATCACCCATCAGATCTCGAAGTTTGGGATTGACATCTTCTGGGCCCTTATACAAATAGATTCCTAGGAATTTGAAGAACATCATTTCTAAAACAAAGTTGTTGTTTCGGAAGTCCTTCAGTAAAGACTTACCCATATTTATGGACTCCGTATCATCCGCGTCGAAAGCCAAAAAGACTGCCAACGATCTAACAAGTGTTCTGTGATCGGCACTCTTTTCACGGACGAACAATTCCAACTTCGGCGTGGCCAAGGACTCGCACATAATTGAAATTATCATTTGCGGAATCATGGCTCTGGAGATGGCAGTAACTTCGAGTTCTTTGCTAGCCAAAGCCGTAGTCTGCCCATTCGCATACTTCAGTCGAACCTGTTTCGCTTGCTCAATGGTGCCAAGAATTACTGTGATAGTTGTATTTGCCCATTGCTCCAACGCCAGGTCGAAGCTCTCACGTTTCAGCCCTACATCGTCAATTAGTTCCGAGTTCCTTAAAATCATTGAGAACGTGCGGAGACTCTCTAAGAAGCGACCGACTTCCCCCATGTCCGGTAGGCGTTTTCGCTTTCGGGCCTCTTCGTGATCAGCGGATACGATATCTGGCGCCTCATGCTCCATTTCAACTTTGCCATCCGGACTAGTTAAAAGCCCCGTTTCAACCCTGTCTAAAATTTTGTTATCGAGAAGCGAGTCGAAATCATTTATTCGGTCTATCGCATCAAGTGGAAATTCCATATTGAGTTCAGAATAGGTTTTATTGCAAAGATCCTTTGCCATACGTAAAACTTCCGCACGATCTCGGTGCAGTCCTGTAAACAGGTCTAACTCTGTCACATAGCGTGCAACATTTGTTGGCTGAAGTGCCGTGTGCCACAGTTCTGGCATTTCTGCAAACTTCTTCGCCAAGAAAAAAGCTCGAAAACAATCAAACTTGAATCCTGTTCGGTCATCTGTAGCGAATAGCAATCCCTTGCGAATAAGTTCAGATGCAAACCCTTCAGTGGAAACGGCTAACCCACGCTTCTTGAAATAGTTGACCGCGAACTCGTCAAACTCCAGTCGCGTAACCCACTCGATGTCACCTTCGTTCAAGTGCAACGCGAACTCAGCCAAAAAGTGTTGCTGTATCGTCGAATCAAATTCTTTCCTCGCCTTCGACTCTCTGAATTTTCCTAGCAATCCCTCTATAAGTACCTCGATCGCTGATGCTCTGTTGACTACGTTGGCGTTGGGACGTTGTTCTAAGACCCACGAAAGCACCGAAACGAGGAAAGGAGTGCGAGGCACTCGAAGCCTGTCCAAAAGCTGATTGACGTTCTGCACTCTTCTATTCAAAGTCAGATCGCCTGATCCAAACCATTTTTTCACCAACTCTTTGGTATGGCGAGCCCGAAATGAATGTACGAAAACCTTTGTCGTTAGTAACCCGAGTTCCGGAATCTTGTTCCCCTCCAAACCATCTAGTAACTCCTCAGATGTAGCAAAGACGTATCGCACGTCCGGATATTTCTCAATAAATCCCCGAAGAAGATCAATGGTCTTTTGATCATGTGTTCTCACGTTGTCCACGCAAAGAACCACCTCGCCTGCGTTTAGCAACCTAATCAGGTCTCTTCTAGGTATTTCGCCACCGCAGAATTCAACCGCCTGCTCCAGCAATCCAGCTTCCGTAACCTTCCTTATGGCCCCTAAGTCGAGAACAACGCCCAATCTCGCGCTGGAGCGAAAGGACTGGAAGCAGTTCACCGCGATGTGATGCAGCAGAAGAGATTTGCCCGCTTCTCTTTTACCAATGAAAAACAAGGCATCAGCTTTCTGACTAAGGACCGCCAAGCTTTCGTAAGCTCCTTTGGGAACGGATTCGCCTTTGGTCTTCGCCATAAGTTCCTTCTCGCTCATACGCGATAACGGCGGTTCTACAAAAAGCGCTCCTATGGACTTGGGTGCGACATCTGAGGCTGAATACGACAGCAAAAGCGAATTGGCGCGATCGTGCACTGCTCTCGTTACTTCCCCAGGGATGGCGATTTGCGTGGTGTGCCGCATGATGCCAAAGGGTGCTTCCCAGCGACCGTCGGTAGAGAAGCGGGTGGCGGTATCAAATACTTCCCTTTGAAAATAGTATTCCCGGGCAGTCAGGAACCACTTGCTTGTTGATAAATCAACGTCAACCAGTGAGTAGCCGTTGAAGTATTCGTTTGTGTGGTAAACGCAGCCGGTGTTACTCGTGAATAGGTTCCCAACATTCGACGTCAGGCTTTCGGCATTGTTGTCATGCTTGTGGCCACACAATGAGGCGTGAAAATTTAATGTGAGGTATCGCTGAATAAGCGTCTTTTCTTCAGGGGCCAGCCAGTCCAAGGGATGATGCATAACGGCGATTCGTACGTCGACGTCCTCTAACTCTTTTCGTGCTAAGTCGAGGACATGTTCGCCAACGTAGAGGTGCCCATAGTCCGCATTACCTCCGCCTTTTGTCAACCAAGCTGAATTCAGGCAAGCAAACCCCACTCGGATATTGTTGGCTCTAATAATTTTTGTGTAGTAAAGGGGGTGTTTGGTAAATGCGTCTGCGTCCACAGCTTCGGCAAGCGCTCGAAACCCATCTATGTGAGCCCACACGTGCTTTGACTCGGGTAGTGTTGCCTGCTTCACCAATTCGTTAGCTTTTGCTGGTGAGGTAACTCCAGAAAAAACCGGCTCGAACAGTGACGACCTTTTGCTCAGATCAATGTCATGGTTTCCGGGACAAATAAGAATGGGCACCTCAGTTCCCGCCGCGTCTCTGACGCAGGAAATAAACGAGCTGAAAATTCTTTTCACATTGTCTGTACTGGTGTTTCCTTTGGCGGCAGCGTCGCCACTGAAGACAACAGCCTGAATCGGTGTTGCAGCGCGTGTTTGTTTGATATCGGCACAAAGTGCAGCGATGACGCGTGGTTGGTACAGGTTGTCGGAAAAATGCAAATCCGAGATATGAAGTATTCGAAACATTCCCAAGTCCTATTCATGAGGAGCAAGGGCTTCATTGATGCGGAATGCACTAATTCGGCTCTTACATACTGTGACAACATCATCGCGGGTTATGGGTTCGGAGAATTAAGACAAGGCCTGCGCTGAGGTGACCAACCAACGGATTTGAGGTGAAACCCTAGGGTAAATAAATCACAGGAACGCGGGCTGGTCTGGCGTGTTTGCTGAAGCGGATTGAGCTGGACAGATGAGCCGCTGTTGCCCTCCTCAAGCAGCGCAGGGAACCCCACAAGCCTTGGTGACAAGCGCTTCCCCCACAAGCGCTGTCATGGACCGGTCCGATAATTGCGTCATGACCCAGATGCCGCCCGCCACTACCACCCCCGACATCGTCCTTCCAGACGAGCCGGACACCACAGTGACGACGGTGACCGTTGTGACGGTGACGGTGGTTGAGGAGCAGCCGGTTTTTGACCCCAACAGCACCGCACACTTCCAGGCCAAG
>JANNPR010001227.1:0-5337 GCA_031400345.1 Planctomycetota bacterium
GCTGGGCGAGAATCGGCGGCAAACGACAAGGAATTAAGTCGGTCGAAGGAAAGAGGCAAACCGAACAAGGAACCTGTCGCCGATCCGCAATTCGATGGGACCGGTTACCTGGCCGCAGTCCATTCGTCCAAGCAGACTGCACCTCCATATGCCCTTGTCGATAAAGACGGCAACGTGTTGCAGTTTGTCTCGGCGTCCCCCGGTTTAAACCTACACCGCTATTTGCGAAAGCAGGTGGGTATATTTGGCGATAGCCGCTACGAATCGTCGCTCCGCTCATCGCTCTTGACCGCCGAACGCGTAATCGAATTAGACCGCCATCGCCGCTAAACCGCAGGCCTGTCGTGGATAGGCATCCTGCCTGTCGTGCATGCGGCACAAGATGTTTTACATGCACAGAAATGGCACCTCTAAAGTGACAAGCTGGAAGCTTATCCCACGAAGCGAAACTACGAAACTTCGAGCATTCTCTCTAGTGCCACCAGCGACCAGGTAGCTGTTGAGCTGTCGACTTCGATAACATTGACGGGCGTTCCGGCAGCTACGTTTTCAAGGCTCCAGCAAAGATGGGCCAAGTTGATCCGATACATCGTGGCACACATGCAGACGACCGGTGAAAGGAAGTGGATTTCTTGCTCGGGATGTTCTTTTTTCAATCGATTCACCAGGTGGAGTTCGGTTCCAATGGCCCATTTGCTGCCGGGTGGCGCTGATTCAACCGTACGGAGAATAAAACTGGTCGAGCCCGACAAGTCCGCCAAATCATTTACTTCCTGCGGGCACTCGGGATGGACGAGAATTTGAATACCTGGGAATCGCGCGCGAAGCTGCTGTACATGTTCGGGTCGGAACATTTGATGAACACTGCAATGCCCCTTCCACAAAATCACTTTGCTGTCGCGAACGGACGATTCTGTGTTGCCACCTAGATCCTCGCGGTGGGGATCCCAAACGGGCATTTGATCGGCGGAAATCCCCATTTTGAGTGCCGTGTTCCTTCCTAGGTGCTGATCGGGGAAGAAGAAAACACGTTTCCGTCTCGCAAATGACCAGTTCAAGACTGCCGCGGCATTGCTCGAGGTGCATACGATTCCGCCGTGCTGACCGCAAAATGCCTTGAGGCTTGCTGCCGAGTTGATGTATGTCACGGGTGTGAGATCTTCGGTATCGATAAACAGACCCAAATCGTCCCAAGCCGCTTCGACTTGCTCGATACCGGCCATATCGGCCATCGAACACCCGGCGGCCAGATCCGGCAAAACTACCTGCACCCTCTCACCGTTTCGTTCACTGAGTTTGGCAGGCCGGTTCGCTAAGATGTCGGCAGTTTCCGCCATGAAATGGACTCCGCAAAACACGATGAACCGGCAATCGTGGCTCGAAGCCGCCATTTGGCTCAGTTGGTAACTGTCTCCGCGAAGATCGCTAAGCGCAATGACTTCATCCTGTTGATAATGGTGGCCTAAAATCAGCAACTTGGGCCCAAAGTGGCGGCGAACTTCGTTAATGCGCTGAGTAAGTGCGTCATTATCCAAGCCTTTGTAGGGAGCCAGTGCGTGTACGGGGGTCCTATCCAGAACCGGGCTCATGCTTTAAGGGCCTTTCGCAAAGGACAGTTCAGATCACTCGTGCAACCTCGAATTATAGGCACGGTGACACAATGTCGATAGATTGTGTGTCTGAGACCAACGAGCCCATAGCGCCGAATAGAAAGACTAAACTGAAACGTTAGGGTGGAACGATGAACTACTTTGGTTGCCGACCTGACCAGCATCCGGGCATCGATCGTCGCGAGTTGATTCGGGTTGGTGGACTGAGTCTTCTCGGCGTTGGATTGGCTGACTTGCTGAGGCTCACGGCGCAGTCCAGTTCACCGACACCGGTACGGCGTGCTAAGTCAATCGTGTTTATCTTCCAAAGCGGCGGCCCCTCGCAACTCGAAACTTTCGATCCAAAGCCAAACGCACCTGAGGGAATTCGCGGCGAGTACGGTGTGGCCCAGACGAAAATCCCGGGTGTGGTGTTTTGTGAGCACTTGCCGAAGCTGGCAGCTCGGTCCGACAAGTTCACGGTCGTCCGCAGCATGCATCACACCGCCGACCGCCAATTCCGCAATGAGCACAGTAGCTGCATGTATTTGTTGCATACAGGTACAACCGAGATGCCGCCCGGAGATACCAATGCCTCTATCGGCTCACCGCGGTCCGGCCGCTTTGAGTGGCCCTCAATTAGTGCGCTTGTCGCGTATTCGGCTACCCCTGCACCCGGGGTCGGGTTCCCGGCCGTCGTCGAGATTCCTCGCACAAGGCTGATGACGTATCCAGGCCGCAGTCCCGGATTGCTCGGACCCAAGTATGACCGTTGGGGGGTCGACCTCGCACCGCTGTGCCTGGCTAAAGATTCAGCCGGTTCGTGTCCTAACTGCTTCAGTCATGACGACCCTAATGATCTCGAACGCAAACCCGGTACGGGTCCCCAAGCTTGGTGGGACAATTCGAGTTGTCGAAACCCGGATTTCCATCTTCCAGAGCTTGGGAGAGGAGCGTCACTTTCTCAAGTTGAAAATCGCATGGAGTTGTTGCGTCGCATCGACGTCATGAAACAGCAGGCCGATACCGCTAATCGAGCCGGCAGACTGGCGTCTTGGGATGTCTATCGCCATGAGGCCTGGCAACTGACACTGGCAACTCGCCCCGGAAGGCAAAACCCGTTCGACGTTAGTCGCGAGCCAGACCGCATGCGCGATCTTTATGGCCGCGAGGAATGGGGCCAAGGCTTTCTTGTCGCCAGGCGATTAATAGAAGCGGGCGTCCGGATGGTCCAGATCAATTTACGCGGATGGGATACGCATCAGAATGCGTTTCGCGATCTCAAAGGCAAGCTGTTGCCATCGATCGATCATTGTCTTAGCGGATTTTTGGATGACCTGGACGAACGCGGTTTGCTAGATGAAACTCTCGTCGTCATGTGTGGCGAGATGGGACGCACTCCAAAGGTCTCTCCGATCGCGGTCGGTGGTAAGAACGCTAGCGGCGAGAACTTCACTCCCGGCCGCCATCACTGGGGAGATGTGTTTCCCTGTTTCTTCGCTGGTGGTGGCATTCGCGGCGGTCAAATCATTGGACAGACTGATTCCCAAGGCGGCCTGCCAATCTCGGATGCGTTCACTCCGTCAGATCTTGCGGCAACTATCTTGTATTTGCTGGGGGTAGACCCTCGCGCCGAGTTCCACGACGCAAATGGCCGACCCTATCGTATGTATCTGGGAAATCCCATTCGCGAACTTGTAAGTTGAAGTTTCATGCGGGCCGGGAGTGGCCATCGAACTTTGAGGTCGCCGCGACAGTTTCGTATTTCGTGTTTTCGTGATTCGCGTCTAGGTCCCGAACTTCGCGTACCTTTCCCGTTACCGTGAACTTTACTTATTCCCAGGTTTCCGGGCCGTGGAGCTGGCAGCCGGAAGCAGCTCTTCAGTGAACCGTGCCAGATACTTCATCTTGCTTTCCGGACCGTGGAAAGCCACGACATCTTCATTCCAATCAATCTGCTTACTAAGGATGCGGCCGGCGTCTATATCGAACTTGATGGTTCCCTCGGTGAGTTGTTGCATAATTTGCGATTGAATTTTGGGGTCGTTAATCGGCGTTAATACCTCAGTCTTCACCTCGATTGTCGCTACGCCCGTTTGGACCTTTTCCAAGGTGTACAGCTGCCGAGTCTTTACCTTCTGAACGCGCCCGTCTTTATCCGCGCGCACCGTAAGCTCGGATGGAACGTGCCACTGGGCCCCCACCGTCACGCGGCCGTCCGGAAGTGGTGTCGCGATGTCCCCCAGGCCAAAATATGCGGATTTTTTGTCGCCATCTCGACGAACCACTTTACCGGAAGGATTGATGGTGATTGTGGACAAAGGTTGCCCCACTGTTTTGGCGACGGCTTCGTATTCCGCTGGGGGCGCCTCATTTGACTGGCTGTTATAACGAACCTCCTGACGACCGCCGACTGCCTGCCACATTTCCACGCTTTCAATAACGTGGGAAAAAGTGACATTTCGCTGGTCGTCAATGTCTTTCACTCGCCAAGCTTTTGTTGACACACTGGATGATTTTGAGGTTTGCGTATTGCCTTGGATCGTAGTTTCGGTGGTCGCTATGTGGGTAACCTTCCAGCGAATGGTTTCTTGCGGCGCAAATTTGTATTGCAGCGAATATTCCTGATTGGCTACGACCCGCTTCTTGGCGGCATCAAGCTGATCGGAACGATTCTTGTCCGGTTTCGGTTCGTCCGACCCCGGGATCTGACCGTTCAAGACGAGAGCAATCGGCAGGACCCACAGCAGTTGTGTTTTTTTCATTTGAGTGCATCCATGCAAGGTCGAAGTAGTAGGCACACTCCGTGTGCCGTAACGTTGTAGTAGGCACACTCCGTGTGCCGTAACGTTGTAGTAGGCACACTCCGTGTGCCGTAACGGCACACGGAGTGTGCCTACTACAACTTAACGAATTTCGGCTCGCCGAATATTTCCGCTCCATCCAAGTTTATCTCGGAGCGTCCGATAGTAGTTGTGTTCAGGAGCTTCGATCATACGGAATGACTGACCGGATCGCTCCACGCAGACGCGATCGTCCGCCAACAACCTACATACCACAACACCGTCAACCACCAGGGACGTCATTTCATTCGGCTCGCGGACCACCATCTCGAACACGCGTTCGGCCGAATCCACTACGGGACGTACGGTAAGAGTGTGCGGGCTAATCGGGGAAACCACAAACGCCTGCAAGTTCCTGCGCAATATAGGCCCTCCAGCTGACAAACTGTGAGCAGTCGAACCCACTGGAGTGCTAATGATCAAGCCGTCGCAACTATAGGTAGTTGCTAAAACTGCGTCAACGTAAAGTTCCACGTTAAGCATGGAAAACGGCGGGCCGGCCAACACAGCAGCTTCATTCAGACCGACCTGTTGAGCGACGATAGCACCTCCACGACGCACCAGGCATTGAAGCATCAGATTTTCGATAATACGGCAATCGCCTCGGCACACATCCGGAAAAACTCGAACAAACTCATCAGGCGTTAAGTCAGCCAAAAACCCCAATTTTCCCAAATTGACGCCGAGTGCCGGAATGCCATGTCGACAAAGTTGCTTAGCGGCTCGCAGGATCGAACCATCTCCGCCAAACACGATGGCAAAATCGATTGGCATGCCGGACGGGTCCAACTGTCCCACGAAATCAATTGCCAGGATGTCAGCATGTTCACGAATCAACGGTTGAAGCCGATCGACTTCTGCTGAAACGTTCGCTCGGTCACCGGGACCCAGGAGGATGACTCGAG
>JANNPR010001247.1:0-3006 GCA_031400345.1 Planctomycetota bacterium
GACGGGCGATCCGCGTGCCTTCCGCAAAGCGTATCTGGAGGAGCTGACGAACTTTCTGCAAGCAATCAAGGGAGGCTGTCAGAATTCCCAGATCGACTACGCTGTCGCGCAAACCAGCCAGCCGTTCGGTGAATTCCTGGGCAAGTTCTTGTCACGCCGGCAAAAGACGCATTGAAATCCGCAATCGATTGAGAATCAATACGCATGTTTACGTTCCTCGGTCCACTGTTCCTCATCGGCTTGATTTCAGCAGCAATCCCGCTGCTGATCCATCTCAGCCGTTCGCGGCGGACGAAGAAGATCCGGTTTTCCACGACCCGCTTCCTGACGGATCATTTCCTGCGTTCGTACCGTATGAGCCGGCTCAAGGAACTGCTGCTCCTGGCTTGCCGCATGGCCCTCTGTGCGTTGTTTGCCATGGCGCTGGCCCGCCCGACGTTTATCTCCAGGGGAGACAAGTTCAATCTCGGACAGAGCCGCGCTATCGTGCTCGTGCTCGACAACTCGGCGAGCATGTCGTACGAGGAGGAGGAGGGGCAATCGCTATTTGCACGGGCCCAGGCCGCTGGCCGCGAACTGCTCGACGGATTGCGGTCGGGAGATACGGCGGCGCTGGTGCTGGCAGGGCGCCGCGCCCAGGGACCCGAAGTGCTGTTTCCCGAGCCGACTTCAGAATTGGGCGACGTGCGCCAGGCGATTGGCCGGAGCGAGCCGGCGGTGCTCGGCACCGATCTGGCCGCAGCCGTGACCCGCGCCGAGGAATTGCTGCGTTCCAGCGCGGCGCAAAGCAAAGAGATTTACGTACTCAGCGATTTGCAGGACTCCGGCTGGGAGATGGGGAGAGGGAAAGATGATGCCACCGGTAAGCTGGGAGCGATGGTTTTCTTCGTGTCGATCAGGCCGAAGCAGGTGGAGAACCTGTCGATTACGGCGGTGCAATACGCCGCCGCGCGACCGATGGTGGGCGTCCCCTTCCTGATCCGGCCGCACGTCCGAAATCAAAGCGAAACGGTGAAGTCGTCCGCCGTTCGGTTGTACGTGGACGGCAAGAAGGTCGTCGAGCAGCAGATCGAAAAGCTGCCAGCGGGGCGGTGGGCTGTGCCTCGCTTTTATCACACGTTTGATTCGGGGGGCTGGCACAACGGCTTCGTGGAAGTGGGCGACCCGATCCTGCCCGCCGACAACCGCCGGTACTTCACGTTCCAAGTGGCCGACAGCGTGAAGGTGCTGGCGGTGAACGGCGCGCCTTCCAGCGTGCATCGTCTGGATGAACTCTTCTTCCTCAACATGGCGCTGACGGCGGCAGTCGAAGGGAAAAGCCCCATTCAGGTGGATACGGTGAGCACCACGGGACTCGGCGACAAGCCACTCACAGATTACCCGCTCGTGGTTCTGGCCAACGTCGATTCGCTCCCAGTTCCCATTGTGGAAAAGCTGGAACAATATGTCGATGCTGGCGGCAGCCTGTGGGTCTTCCTGGGAGACAAGGTTAACAAGTCATTCTATAACGACGCGCTGGCTTCACCCGCCCGACTCCACGGCGGGTTGCTGCCTTGCCGACTCAACAAGATCGAGGGTAACCCCACCGGCACGGAGGATTTTGCGTATATCGGCGACATCAACGCCGATCACGTGGCGCTGGCGGCGTTTGCCGACGCCGGTTTTGCGAACCTGGCCGGTGTGACGTTCAAAGCTTACTGGGGCCTGGAGACTCCGGAGTCGGGCATATGGATGTACTCCAACAGCGGCGCGCCTCTGTTGTGCGAGAAGACGTTCGGCAAGGGGCACACGTTGGTCTTCGCCGCGACCTGCGATCGCGACTGGACCAATTTTCCCGTGCGTCCCGCCTATCTTCCGTGGGTCTATCGCCTGACAGCGTTTCTCGCGCAGAAACCGCTGGATGGCCTGGCGTTTTTCACGACGGGTGAGCGTGTGCCGCTCCCTGTTTCTTTGGAAACAGCTCAGATCGTGGTAAAAATACCGGACGGCACGGCGAGCTATGTGGCCCCGAACCCCGATGCCTCTGCCGCCACGTTCCTGGATGATACCGTGCAAACCGGCGTGTACTCGATCGCTTCGGCCAAAGGAGGAGACGACGAAGAACGCTTCGCTGTGAACCTGGAGAGTTACGAGTCGGACCTGCGTTACCTCGACGATGTGTTTGCCGAAGACGATGTATTTGCCGAAGAAGGCGACGAAAATGAGCAGACGCGCCGGGCAGAACGCATTGAGTCTGGTTTCGCGGGGCTTTTGCCGCAGAACCCGCTGATCACATTTGTGGCGGACCCGGCCAACCTCGGCGAGGCCTCGCTTGGGGCGCGACGCGGGTTCAAATTGTGGGACATGCTGCTGTTGATCGTGATGGGCATTGCCCTCTTCGAACCGTGGTTTGCCAACCGCATCAGCATGCGAATGTATTTGCGTTCGAGTGAAGGCGCGGCGGCGGCGACCCCGCCGTCAAGCCCGCTAGGACGCTGGCTCGCACGCCAGACCTGGCTCCAGAAATTCCTGCCCCAGATATAGAGTTCGTAGTAACGCCCTCCGGCGGCAACCCATGTCACCTCTCCTGGTACTCCGGGAGAGGTCGCGGTCTAAGCCGCGGGAGAGGGTCCGCCGGCTCACGAAGTTCGGAAGCCCTCTCCCGCGGTTTAGACCGCGATTGGAGTTGCATCCGCAGACTGTGCAACATCATGGAAGGGAACACCACAGAGGCGGGACGGCCGCAGAACGTCTGACGCCAGTGCCGCCGTATTCGGGCCGAAGGCCCAGCAGATAAGTTAGCCCAGGGCAAGTTCACGGCCTAAGCCGTGAACACCGCCCTGGGTAACGGTCACGGGCGATTCATCCGGCCGAGAGGAAATGTTCATTGACAATCGGAGTCCAGACGAGGCCGAAATATGCCGAGCATGGCGCCGTTTCCGCTGGTCGACATCGTGTCACGTTGCATTGCCATTCGCGTTTGCCACGAATCAAACCGCTCGCGAATTCGTAACGCGAACCGCCGAT
>JANNPR010001252.1:0-8010 GCA_031400345.1 Planctomycetota bacterium
CGGGCTATTAAATGCGGCGGCCGCCTCAGGAAAAGTCGGTGGCCGTGCGGACCGAGCGGATCAAGTAACTTCCGAGACCAAAATGAGCCGTTCCAAAGGAGCGGGCGGGTTATCCAGCTTGATTGCGAGGCAAGGTGGTCAAAGGATTCGCTTTTTTCTGCTGCGAACTCACTACCGCAGTACCATCGTGTTCAGCGAAGAAGGGATTGCCGAAGCCGGTACCGGTCTCGATACGTTTGTGCGATTCATCGAACGATTTCAACGCGTTACGGGAGAAAGTTTTTTTTCCCTGCCCATCAGCGCGCGTCGCGCGGAAGGGGAATTCGATCCTCAACAGGATGTGCTACTGCGAGAAGTGCACGAACGTCGTGCAGGATTTCTCGCAAAAATGGACGACGACTTCAACACCGGCGGCGCCGTCAGCGACCTGTTCGAATTGGTACGCGGGCTGAACAAGTTTGTCGATCAGCATCAACTTGAAGAAGTTGCAGCTCGAGATTCGGCTCGGATGTCCTCCTTTAAACGGGCCGCCACAACACTTCGAGAACTGACAGCCATTTTAGGACTATTCCAAGCGGAGCCGACGAAAGTTGGCGGTGACGACAAGCTGATCGGTGAGATTATGAAACTAATGATCGAACTACGCGCCACGGCCCGTCAGAAAAAAGACTTCTCCATGGCGGATCGCATACGAGATGGTCTGCTCGAAATTGGCATACAGCTAGAAGATCGCAAAGATGGAACCGAATGGCGACAAGGCGAACCTAAGTAGACCGACAGAAAGAATATGCTCACAGCATACTGTCCCCCCTAGCCCTTTCCCCCGGAGTACCGAGGCGAGGGGACCAAAGGCCTCTTAACGGCTGACAATGAAGCTCAGCGAATGGACTGTCACGCATGGCAAGACTGGATGTCGGCCAACGCATTCTCGGAATCGATCCGGGCCTAAATATTACCGGTTATGGCGTGCTTGACGTCACGGCTTCAGGAGTGAAGCTCGTTGAAGCTGGCGTTATCCGCGGACGTAATAAGGGATCTCTAGGTGACCGCTTGAAAGAGATCCATCATGGCGTTTCGCAGGTGATCAGTGCCTTGAAACCCGGAGTTATGTCTCTCGAGGAACTCTATTCGCACTACGAACGTCCTCGTACGTCGATTTTGATGGGGCATGCACGGGGCGTAATATGCTTAGCCGCAACAGAACACAACCTGACGATATTCCCCTACGCTGCCACCCAGGTGAAGAAGGTATTAACCGGTAACGGGCGTGCGCCGAAGCCGCAAATGCAAAACGCCATCTGCCGCGAACTCGGTTTGTTGCGTCCGCCGGAACCAGCGGACGTAGCCGATGCACTTGCTATCGCCCTCTGCCATTGCTACCTGGGCGGTCGGGTGGAAGCCGCGTAGCTGAAAGGGAAGTATTGATTGATTACTAAAGTCACTGGGAAGTTGGTCGGGTTGAGCGAGTCTGTTGCCACCATCGCGATTGAGGCTTTCGAATATGAAGTTCTGATACCCGAGTTCACGCGGCGACAATTGCAGGCGCGTTTGGCGGAAGTTGTTTCGCTTCACACGCTTTACTATATGGAGGGAAATCCGGCGCAGGGCCGAGTGCAACCACGTTTAGTTGGGTTTCTGAGTGAAGTCGAGCGGGAATTCTTTGAACTATTCTGCTCGGTCGACGGGGTCGGAGTTAAAAAGGCACTGCGAGCAATGGTAAGACCTGTCCAGGATGTTGCCGTTATGGTTGAAGAGCAAGACTCCAAGGGACTTTCAACCCTGCCGGGAATTGGGGCCGCAACCGCGGAGCGGATGATCGCCAAACTACGCAGAAAAATGCCAAAGTTCGCTTTGCTGGTGGTCACCGAAAAAATCGATACGAACGATGTCCGACTCGATGTCGTGGAAGAGACCTTTCAAGCATTATGCACCCTCGGTCATTCCGAGGCCGATGCACGCCGAATGTTGAATACTGTGCTGGCAACGAAACAGAAATTCAAAGACGTGGAGTCCCTGTTCCAGGCAGTCTACCAAGCCAGCCACAAAGGAACGTCATGAAGCGCCTTCACTTTTCGGCGGCTGTCTCGATTTACCTGCTGTTCGCGACGAACATTGTTGGGGAAGATTTCCAAAACGACAGGAACGCACCACCCAACTTGCAACGCTCGACTTGGGGTGGTACTCAACTTTGGACGGATGAATTCGTCCACGATTCATGGCACATTCAGCGCCACGCCCTGACGGGACATTACCGGCTGCTCGATGGTAAGGATGTGCGCCAAGCTTGGGGAACGTATGAGCAGTGCCGAGACAAGTTTGAGGAATTGCGAATTGAATTAAACATCCCACCGATGCGCAAAGACGTTGTGCTGGTGCTGCATGGTTTGGGAGGCCATCGAAGTTTGATGGACGGCATTTGCGACGTCGTACGCGGCAAAGAGAATTACAGCTGCATCAATGTTGCCTACGCGAGTACTCGAGGTGACCTCAACGATCATGCCGAGGCACTCTCGAAAGTCATTGAGAATCTGCAGGAGGTCGAGCGTATCCACTTCGTGGCGCATAGCATTGGTAATCTAGTAATTCGGCAATACTTCACGAACTTGGCGACTCAGAGAGATGACTGCAGGCGGCACCCCGAGTTTGGACGATTCGTCATGCTGGGGCCGCCCAATCGGGGTGCGCAGTTCGCTGAGCGAGTCCACCTGATCGACGCGATCACGACCATTCTCGGACCGGGAATTCAGGATCTGACAGATACTCGACGTGATCCAGACAGTCTAGCCGTACCGCCCTGTGAGTTTGCGATTGTTGCCGGCGGTCGGAGTAACGGAAAAGGGATCAATCCACTAATCAATGGGGATGATGACTTAATGGTTTCCGTCGAGGAAACGCGACTACCCGGTGCTCGAGACTTCATTGTGTTACCGATTCGGCACCGACTGTTAGTTTCTGACCCGCAAGTACATCAGCTCGTTGTTACCTTCTTACAGCATGGTTACTTCGTTGACGAAAATCGAAGGCAGCCGCTAACCGATGAGTAATGTCGGGTGCCACCTCTGCTCGGAACGATACGGACTTGGCGATAGGAGAGTTACTAACTATCGTTCCGAGCAGTGTGAAGAATAAGAGGCGTGGATTTGACAACATACCGGTTCGGCACGTATATCCGGTGCCACTGGCAGCGCCGGAGATGACTTTGGCAGCCAGCAAATGATTGTTCGGCGGCAAGCCAGTGCTGGAATTGAAAGACTATCGGTGAATCAGGTCTCATGGTGGGCCGGCGCTCGCTGTGCGACCTGGTCCCACCCTACAAGACGGAATTCTAGAAACCGCGCATGGATCTTCGTAGGATTTACGAAACTCACGAACTTAGACGTCTAGGGAAGTACCTCGCGTTGGGATTCGCGGTCCTCGTCATTCACGTTGCAGTCCTCTACGTCATGGGCCGAATTCCTTGGTGCGCCTCCGGTTTTGGAATTTGGACAAGCGATGCTTGGAGTGATCGAACGTCTCAGGATTTCGCCGACCCGTACTCGTTTTCGCATGTTTTGCATGGCGTGATTTTCTACTGGGCATTGCAGCATCTTGCCAAAAACAGGTCGATGCCGCAGCGATTCATATTAGCCATGCTTATCGAAGTCGCTTGGGAGATTCTCGAAAATTCGCCGATCATTATCAGCCGATACCGCAATGCCACCGCGGCCTTGGGTTATTCGGGTGACAGTATCCTCAATTCTGTAGGCGATATATTCTCGTGTCTTATCGGGTTCTGGATGGCGACGCGTTTGCCGGTGAAGGTGGTGGTGGCCTTGGTGATTTTTGAAGAGTTGGCTTTGTTAATAGCCATCGGCGATAACCTGACATTGAACGTAATTATGTTGATTCACCCCATTCAAGCGATTAAAGATTGGCAGCTTGGGAGATGACGGCGGTCTCGCAGTAGTCTGTCTATTTCAAAATGTTGGCTAGTTGACAGTGTGCCACTGGCAGCCGCCGGAGTTTGCTTGGATTACACGAAACGGCTCATTCGGCGGCAAGCCAGTGCTGGGAACGGTCGGACAACGTAAGCCGCTTGAGCTCAACATCAGTTGTGGAAACGAAACAACGAACGCCTTAGTCCTACGATGTTCAGCACTGGCTTGCCGCCGAAATAGTCTTTGCTGAACATCCTAGCCAACGCCGGCGGCTGCCTGATTATGTGGCACACTGTCGTCGCACCATTCAGTCCCAGCCTATGGCACTTCCGCAGTTTACCTGGAGCCATGGCTGTAAAGCACAATCCTGGTGAATTCACCTTGTCGTGAGGTGACGATTCGGATATCAGTACGCCGCCATTGCGGGAAACCTTGGCGGCAGGTGCCTCGTCTGCTGCGCCGCTACGACCCCGTGGCAACGCTTGTCTAACGTTCTCGTCGTCGAAGTGCTTTTCCTACTAGGAGTTTTCCTCCGTGACGCTTTCCCGTCGCAGCGCCTGTATTGCGCTCATAATCGCACTCGCGTTGGTATGTTCGGCCGAGGCTGTTGCGCAGACGGAATATATCCCAACCCCACAACCTATCCCGAATTTCGATCGTCAGTTTCCGCCTGCCGAGGAAGTGGGCGTTCCCGGTCCTAGCGGTTTACCCGAAGCGAAGCCTTTAGTGGTCGAAGTTCGGATCGTTGGAAATGAAGCGATTCGTGAAGAAAAGATTCAGTCCTATCTCAAGACCCGCAAGGATCGCGAGTTTGATCCCGAAACGGTCAAGGCGGACGTTCGCAAGCTCGCCACCACGGGATTGTTTCGCGACGTCAAGCCATTTACGCAACCCACTCCGCAGGGAATGATTGTGACGTTTCAAGTCGCTGAGCGACCGAGCATTCGCCACATCAGGTTTATCGGCAACCGCGGTTTTTCGGACCGAAAGCTAACCCGGGAGACAGGTATTAAAGTTGGCGACGCACTCAATCACTATGCGGTTGAGGAGGCCAGGCGCAAGGTCGAGGAGTTCTATCGTTCTCGAGGCTTCACGCAGGCTCAGATCGATATCCACGAGGGAAAAGGAACCGACGATCACGGCGTTGTGCTATACGTTGCCGAAGGGCCCCTGATTCAGATCGCTAAGGTCGAGTTCGTAGGCAACACGATAGCCAGCGATGGCCGTCTGAAGACACAGATCGATTCCAAGCCAGGCTTCTTCGGCATTATTGGGCTGTTTCGAGGTAAACTGGACCGTACCAAACTCGAAGAAGATGAAGAAAAGTTATTGGCTTACTACCGCAGTTTGGGTTACTTCCGTGCCCGCTTGGGTTGCGAACTGAAAATCGATTCCTCAGGCAAGTCGGCCACACTTACATTCGTCGTGGACGAGGGGCCACGCTATGTGATTCGAAATGTCTCTGTCGCGGGAAACGAGGTGTTCGGCAGCCCGGACTTGCTCACGAAACTGGAACTCCAATCGAACCAACACTTTAATCAAGCAAAAATGAATCGGGACGTCGAGCAGTTGCGAGATGTTTACGGGGGCCAGGGCTACGTGTTTGCCAATGTCAAAGCCGATCCCGTGTTCTTAGAAGAACCTGGCCAGTTGGACTTGGTATATCACGTCGAAGAAGGCGAACAGTTTCGCGCCGGCAAAATCCATGTGAATATCACTGGCGATTATCCCCACACACGCGACATGGTGGTGTTGAACCGGGTATCCGTCACACCTGGTGAAATACTTGACATTCGTGAAATACGGGCCAGTGAACGTCGGTTGAAGGCCGCTCAGCTCTTCGAGGATGAACAGACTGGCGGTCAACCGCCGCGGATTGCCGTTCGACCACCCGAGTTGGATTCCGTTTCTGGATTGGCAAACAGACCTAAGCCCCGCACCACGACGCGTACGACCCGCGGACAGAGTCCCGATCCTTCGCGAGCGGCTCGATAGGATGCCAACGCCGCCCGCGCGTAGCTCATTGATTACACGAGGAACTCGAGTTTGACAACTCGCTATACAAAACTGTGCCTGGCTTTGACCTCTGTGATGGTAGGCGCAGTTTGTGGTTGCGCTACTTCTCCGTTCACAACGCCGGGGTCCCACTCAGGAACATTCGCGTCCTATCCGCCTTCCTCAAGTACTTCCCCCGTCGAACCATCGATTAAGGACGGCGCGCTTGTACGTGGTCAAAACCCAAGTTCGTTAGGTAGCTCGCCGGATAGGTACTCTGCCGCTGCCGCAACCGTGCCCAACGAAGGGTACTCGCGTTATGCCATGCCGGCCTCCGGAAAGTCCGCGCCAGCTGGCCAGCGTGTGGCTCAGGTTCAGGCACAGCCACCGTTGCCACCACCATACGGCTACAGCCCCAGCAACGGAGCAGTTGGGAATGGGTCCCCGAGTTACGGGACCCCAAATTACGGAACGCCAATTAATGGAACGCCAAATAATGGAACATCTGGTTACGGATCCACCGGTTATGGCCCACCCGCAGTTGGGCAGCCTGTCTACGGTCAGCCCAATTACGGTCAGCCTAATTACGGCCAGCCGGCTTACGGTCAGCCCAATTACGGCACGCCGGCTTACGGCAATCCGATTTATGGAGCGCCCCCGGATCCGAATTCTCCGTATGCCTCGGCGACGCCCGACGAGTTACCCCAATTAGCTCCGGAGTTCCCTCCCAACTTTAACCTGCCTGGTCCGACTCTGCCCATTGACATTGGGGCTAGCGAGACACGCACGGGCCGTATGATGTTCGGCGTGGGTGTGAACTCGGAACTCGGTGTCTCCGGCCAAATCGTCGTCGACGAACGGAACTTTGACTGGAGGCGATTTCCGACCAGTTGGGAGGATATCGTCAACGGAACAGCGTGGCGTGGCGGCGGGCAAGGCTTTCGTTTTGAAGCAATGCCGGGTAACCAGTTTCAGCGTTACTCTGTGAGTTTCACCGAACCGTATCTTTATCTGCTGGGATTTGGGTCACCGTTTAGCTTGGGGCTGAGTGGCTTCTACTATAATCGTCGCTTTTTCGATTGGGATGAGCAGAGGTTAGGTGGGCGAACTGCATTGGGGTATCGCCTAACGCATGACTTGTCATTGTCCGCTGCGCTCCGAGCGGAAGCCGTAACCATTTACAATCCTCGGGTGATTGGGGAACCAGCTTTAGATCGAGTAATTGGAGATACGGAGCTGTTCACGGCTCGAACGACATTAGTACACGATACTCGCGATCAGCCGTTTTTTCCCACCGAAGGTAACTACCTTGAGTTAAGCTACGAACAAGGATTCGGTACTTTTGATTTTCCGCGAGGTGAATTGGACTACCGGCAGTATTTCCTGGTGCGCGAACGTCCCGATGGCTCGGGGCGACACACTTTGGGCTACAGTTTCAAGTTTGGCGTGACCGGCTCCCAGACGCCGATTTTTGAGAACTTCTTTGCGGGCGGCTTTTCAACCATGCGAGGCTTCGACTTCCGAGGCGCATCTCCGCTAGGTGCCGGCGGCGTCGTTGTTGGTGGCCAGACGCGGTTCTTGGGATCCGTCGAATATTTCTTCCCACTTACAGCCGACGACATGATCAAGGGGCTCGTATTCTGCGATTTCGGCACGGTCGAGCGCGAAGTCGAATTCAATGCCGACAATTATCGCGTCGCCCCTGGTATTGGTTTGCGCATCGCCATTCCCGCTCTAGGCCCGGCGCCACTGGCCCTCGACTTGGCCTTCCCTGTAGCCCATGCTGATACCGACGACCTTCAGAACTTCAGCTTCTTCATCGGCATCAATCGCTAGGAAGCGATGTCATCGGTTATTTGTCACTGGTCATTTGTCATTTGTCATTTGTCATTGGTCACTGGTCATTGGTCACTGGTCACTGGTCGCTTGCAAATAGAAGCGGTCGTTTAACCCCAATACCGTTCAAGTTTCGTGGGATAAGCTTCCAGCTTGTCAATGTATATGCTCCGTTTCTTGTGCATGTACAACATCTCGCGCGTGCATGACAGCCAGGATGCCTATCGCTGTTTTTTTGGATCCTGTTATCAAATCCCAGGCC